>JBNJGV010000006.1:0-36043 GCA_051819785.1 Nanobdellota archaeon
TTTTTTGTTATTATGAAACAACAATAATTATTTAAATAAGCTAATTAATGGTCTATCTATGGAAAACCAAACTAAACTTTTTGATATTATTTTCAATGAAGATGAAGTTACTTGGCAATCTATGATTTATAAACTTGTAAGAGAAGAAGGAATGAATCCGTGGGATGTCAATATATCTGTTTTATCAAAAAGATTTCTTGATATGCTTCATAAATTAAAAAAAATGGATTTCAGAATTTCAGGAAAAGTAATTCTCGCTGCAGCGATGCTTCTTAGAATTAAATCTAGACGACTTGTTGGTGAGGATTTTGATAATCTTGATAGGCTTATTGCTATGAGTGATGAAGCTGATGATGATTATGACAGTTTTGATGAAATTGAGGGTGGATTTATAGAAGATGTTGAAGAGATGGAAAAATCTGAGGAATTTTCAAAGAAAGGGGATGGGTACAAATTAAATACAAAAACACCTCTTCCCAGAAAAAGAAAAGTTTCAGTTTATGATTTGGTTGATGCTCTTCATAAAGCGCTTGAAGTTAAAAAAAGGCGAACAAACAGACTATCAAATGACTTAGAGGTTGACGTGAAGGTTCCTGAGAAACAAAGAGACATCACTAAAGTTATTCAGGAAGTTTATGAGAACATAGTAAAATATTTAGGTGAAAAAGGCGTAAAAAAACTTAATTTTTCAACAATTGTTCCTGAAGGGAGCTCAAAAGAGGAGAAAGTGAGTACTTTTATGCCCTTACTATATCTTGATAATCAAAGGAAAATAGAAATGTATCAAGAGAGGCATTTGTCAGATATTCATATAACTCTCAACCATACTACATAAAAAAATAGTGAATTCAAATGAAAGAATTAGTAGCCATTTTTATAGCACTTTCTGCTCTTATTATTGGTTCAATTACCGACCTTAAAAAAAGAGAGGTTCCAGATTGGCTGAATTATGGTTTGATGTTTGTTGGTTTCGCTCTTGCATTAATTGCAGGGATTATAGATAATGATTTTGCTTATTTTCTTGAAAGCGCTGTTGGATTTATTTTCTTTTTTTTATTGGGTTCTTTGTTGTTTTATACAGGGCAATGGGGAGGCGGTGACACTAAGATGCTAATGGGTTTAGGCGCTCTTGTTGGTATTGAGCTGTCTTTTAAAATTCCTCAGAATATTCAAGATGCCCCTTTTATGATTATTTTTGTAGGTCTGACCTTGGTTTCGGGAGCATTTTATGGTACTCTTTGGACGATATTTATGGCGTTTAAAAACCGCCGTTTATTTATCGAAGAATTCAAAAAAAGATTATCGGCCAAGTGGATTATTTTTTTAAAATACCTGTGTCTTTTGTTAGTATTTATAGTAGCAATTGTTTTTTGGACAATTGATGATTTACTCTTAAAAATGAGTTTTTTACTTATTGGTGTCTCTATACCTTTACTGTTTTATTTATCTATAGCTATAAAATCTATTGAAAAGGTTTGTATGATTAAAAAAGTTAGTCCTTCAAGCCTTACTGAAGGTGATTGGATTGAAGAAGAAATAATGGGAGATAAAACAAAAGTGTTTGGTAAAAAGGTTCTTTCTGAAAGTGATATTAAAAAGATAAAAAAAATAAAATCTAAGTATTATGTGGATGTTAAACGTAAATTTTTAATTATAAGGCTTAAAAAAAGAGTTCATATTAGATTATTGAAAACCGGTGATATCTTATTAGAAAAAATTGATAGTCCATTAAAACTAAATTCTGGGTTGTTGAAAAAAAGCGATATTGACAGGGTTAAAAATATTGGATTATATACTTTCAATACCCCAAAAATTCGGAAGAGTTTTATGTTTATGACTTATAAAACTGAATTTGATGAAGATTCTGTTAAAGCAGGAGACGAATTACTTAATGACCTTTATTTTGGTGAATACATTTCAGGACCAAAAGATCTTGGAATAAGCAAACAAAACATTGCTAGGCTCGTAAAGTACCAAAAAGAAAATAAAATAAAACAAGTAACAATAAAGGAAGGTATTCCCTTTGTTCCCAGTTTTCTTATTGCTTTTATTGCGACTATTTTTTTGTTCTATTTATAGACACTCATCTACTAAATTTACCCATTAAAGTAGCTTGTTCGATTATATGCTTTTCCATAGCTCTTTTCAAATCTTCTTTAGTGGTTTCAGACACTAGATTGAGTTCAGTGTCTAATGCATAGAGCTTGAAGAAATACCTATGCTCACCTGATGGTGGACAGGGGCCTCCATAATGATTTCTTCCAAAGTTATTTATACCTTCTTTTCCGGGTATTGAATCTTCTTTGATTTCATCAGTTGGTTCAATATCCCATACAACCCAATGGACGAATGTCCCCATTGGCGCGTCAGGGTCGTCCATTATTAATGCAAGGGTTTTAGTATTTTCAGGTATGTCCTTTATATTGAGTGGCGGATTAATATCTTCACCCTCGCATGAATATTTTTCAGGTATTACTCCTCCGTCTTCAAAAACAGCACTTGTTAGTTTAAGAGCCATATAATCACCCCCATTTTTAGAAGAGTAATATAAACTTAAATATAAAATTTCTTATCAAAGACCTTTTAAATTTTTATTTTAATAGTATTATATCAATTTTGGCGGATTAATTTATAAGTAATTATTTTGTCTTATATTTGTCTTGAAAATTTTTTTAGCATTTATTTATTCTTTTATTCATCCGTTTATTTTTTTTGAAGTTCACCATTAATCTTATAAATGGTAGCTTTTTGCAGTAATTTTATGAAACCTGAGTTTAATTCGGATGGAAGTCTTAAAGTGCCAGACAAACTAAAAAGAAAAATTTCTCCTGAAGAAAAAGTCATCAGGGTGTTAAATGAACTTGATTATCCCTTCGGTAAAAGATTAATAGCTGAAGTACTTAAGGGTGAGTTGACTCCTAGAATAAAGAAATTGAAGCTTAATCAGCTTTTAAGTTTTGGTGCGCTTGAGTTATATGATTTTCCTGATATCTATGAGTTGCTTGATAATATGGTTTTCCAGGGCATTCTTAAAGTTGAAAAATCTCATAAAACAGGATTCTTACCAGTTGTTATGATTAATAATGGGCTTTTCAAAGGGGATAATGAGGGTAAGGGAGTAACTTGTCAAAATTCTTTTGATGAGGTTACTGAAGATGACAAAAACAAGTTCATGGCTTTAGATTCCTTTTTAAACGGGTATAATGATGAACAAAAAAAAAGTATAATAGAAGATCATAATAAGATTTTATGTATTGCGGGTGCAGGAAGCGGAAAAACAACTGTTCTTACAAAGAGGATAGAATTCCTTGTTAAATATAAATCTGTTTCCAGCAGAGAAATTCTTGCAGTAACTTTTACAAGGAAAGCTAGACAAGAGATGATGAGTAGGCTTTCATATATGCTTCCCGGACACAATGTGTCAATAGAAACTTTCAATTCTCTATGTGAAAAGATTCTTCAAAAGAATGAATCATTAATATATGACAAAAAATACAGGGTTATGAGTTTCAAAGATAAGGTTGAAGTTTTCAATACTGCTTTGAGCAATCAAGGGTTTAGTGTTAGAGAAGCTATAGATAAGTATTACTCAAGAAAAAAACAGAGAACTACCGACCAAAAACAATTGTTTTTTGGTCTTATTAATGATGTGTTCTCGATAATTGAAAATTGTAAAAATAACGACCAGAGTGTTCCAGAAATCAGGCAAGCAATAAATAATATGGGCAATGTTTCTGAGAAAAATACTGGTCTTTTTATTTACTCTTTGATTAGGGAAATTGAAAAGCTTAAGACTGAATATGGTTTAAGGGATTATACTGATCAGTTGCGGGATGGTGTTAAGCTAATTGAACAAAAGCAAGATTTACTAAGGTTTTCTAATGTTCTAATAGACGAGTTTCAAGATGTAAATGAGATCCAGATAAAATTATTAAAAAAGATGTCTCCTGAAAATATTTTTGCTGTTGGTGACCCGAGACAGAGTATATATGGTTGGAGGGGTTCAAAAGTTGAATATATTATGAATTTTTCAGGGTTATATCCTGATTCTAAGATTATCCAGTTATCGAACAACTATAGATCGTGCCCCTGTATAGTTGATGCTGGAAATGCTTTAATAAAAAGAATGAATCTTCCCCCTTTAACAGGTGTCAAAGACAGGGAGAACAAAATAACATTAATACAGCAAGAAAACCAGGATGCAGAAGCAATGTTTATTGCCCAAAGTATACTTTCCATGGATGTTAAAAGGAAGAATATTTTTGTTCTTGTAAGGACAAATAAGCAAGCTGATAAAATTTCAGAAGTATTCACTTCACATAATATATCCTTTCTTAAAAGGACTGTTGAAGAACAAAAACAGAAATTACAGCCTGCTGAAAACGAAGTAACTATATCAACAGTTCATGCAATAAAGGGGCTTGAGGCAGAGGTAGTTTATCTTGCAGGAGTAAATTCAAACAATTTTCCATGCCTTGTCTCAGATAATCCTGTTGTTGATCAGATGAAACTGAATCTTCATTATGATAAATATAATGAAGAATTAAGGCTTTTATATGTTGCAATGACAAGGGCCAAGAAAAGGTTGGTTATTAGTTATTATAATAAGCTAAGCCCCTTTATTACAAATGAGGTTTCTGAGATTATGTCTTTTTCAAAAAATGGTTCGTTACAGGTCAATCCTGAGGAAAAATTAAGACAATGGAGGATTGAAAAGGCGAGAGAGCTCGGGATGCTGCCTTATATGTTGTTTAGTGATAAGACAATGTATCAACTTTTGTCAATGAGACCAAGAAATTGTGATGAGCTTAATCTAATAAATGGGATTGGTGAAGCTAAGATAAACCGCTTTGGTGATGAACTTCTTGATATGCTTTCTACATTGTAACTACTATTAATTGGTAACTAAGTATTTTAAATGAATCTATCTTAAGTTGAAAAGGATATTATGGTAAGATATGCTGAAAATTCGCTGGAGAGAGTAGTTAATAAACTAGTTTTTATATCAATTTTCTTTATACTTGTTATGGTTATTATGGATATATTGTCTTTTTTTTTAAATTCATTCCAGAATCCATTAAGTCAGGTCTCCGTAATATTGGGCTTTATGATTAATCTTATTTTTTTGGTAGATTTATTGCTTATTTTTAGAAAAGAGCTAACTATTGCTTCATTTTTTAAAAATAATTGGCTTGATATAATTGCTGTACTCCCTTTTGATATGTTCAGGTTGGCAAAAATTGCGAGGCTTTCAAAACTTGCGAGATTCACACGCCTAACAAAAGAGACGAGGCTTTTTAGGTTTATACCAAGAATATTTTATTTAAGGGGAGCAAAAGCATTTTCAAAAGAGACAGATTTGAACAGGCAACTTGAACGGACTAGAGATAGAATCTTTGAGCTTAAATTAAAAAGAAAAGATTCAGAAATGGAAAAACTTTACCATAAGATTAAAAAGATAACTGGGGTTTAGATTTAAAATGGCTAAAAATGAGATAACAACAGGTGTTGATAAGCTTATAAAACTTATAGATGAAGCAGGAGGTAGAATTGCTCTTAAAGATGCAATGAAAAGGCTTAATGTTTCTAAAGAACTTATAGAAGAATGGGCAAGTACTTTAGAGGAGAATAAAACAATAAGTATTGAAGACAAGCTTTTCAGGACGTACCTTGTAAAAGGGGTTAGCCAAAAAGAGCTTAAGAAAAAGGCAAAGGAATTGACATTAAAAGAAGAGGCCTTTAAGCAAAATGCGCTTGTGGCTCTTAAGGATTTCAAGGGAGAGGCAAAAGGTCTTGAGGAATTGGAAAAAGAATTTGAGTCCCTTTCTAAAACTTTGAAAGATAAAAGTAAATCAATAAATGACCAGTTAAAGAATTTATATGAATTTGATAAATTGAACAAAACTTTTGAACAGGAATTAAATGAAGTTGATAAAAGAACTAATGATTATGTAAAAAAAATTGAGGATGCAGTTGAATCAAAGAAGAAAGAATATCAGGATCTATTATCAAAAGTTGATAAGGAAAAACAAGTTATTGATAAAAAAAATAAGGAACTTCAAAAATTTCTTGAGAATGCTAATCGGCTTAATAAAGAGATTTCGGAATCCAAACGAAAGATTAGTGAATTGCAGGAATCTGCAAAGAATGTAAAGCCTCAAATTGAGCTTCTTAAGGAATCAAATGTCAAGGATTTTGTTTCTAAACAAAAAGAATTTGTTCAGAGGATATCAAAAAAACAATCCAAATTCTTGAAAGAGATTATGCTTAAGAGGAAGTTTATGAAAATTGGCTTTGAAGAAAGCCAGATGATTAAAGAAAGAATTGATTATTTTTTCAATAAACACCAAAAAATTGAAAAAAAATACGAAAAGTTGCGAAATGAGCGAAGCGAGATCCTAAAAGAACTAGGAGAAATACTCAAACTTGCTGAGCAATATAGGGTTTTGGCTAAGAAAAAGGATGTTTCAAGAGAATTTGAACAAGTTGAAAAAAGATTTTCTCAAATTAAGAAAAGGAAAGAAAATTTTAACCAAGAACTTGAAGAATTGCGCAAGACTGTCAAAGGCAAAAACGCAGGAAAATCAAAATCTATAAGGAGAAGAAAACAAAAATAATATTAATAAACTCTTATAATTGAAGCCTTATGGATGCAAAAGATGTAATTTTAGTTGTGTGTGCGCATAATGATGATCATATACTCGGAGTTGGTGGGACCCTGGCCAAATATGCTAAACAGGGATATAAGGTAGTAGTAATTATTTTATCTTATGGTGAGACCTCACATGTGTGGCTTAAGCAAAAGGAAATAATTAAAACAAGGGTTAAAGAATCACGGAATGCCGATAAAATATTGGGGCTTCATAAAACTTATTATTATGGTCTAAAAGAAGGAAGCTTTTTGAATGAGTTTGAGAATAAAGGAATTCAAAAGAAGCTCTTGAGAACTATTTCTGTTTTGAAGCCTGTTAAAATATTTACTCATTCATTTGACGATTTACATCCAGATCATAGGGCAACTTACAGCAAATTGATGGAAACTGTTGAGAAGTCAGGAATTGGTTGTGATGTATATTCTTTTGATATATGGAATCCTTTTAATATTAGGAAAAGAGATAGTCCTAAGATGGTGGTTGATATAACCAAAACTTTTAAGTTAAAAGTTAAATCTTTCGCTCTTCATAAGAGCCAGTGGCAGGCAAAATTGATTATGACACCTGCTATGTATGCCAGGGGTATATTAAATGGATTAGAGCATGGTATAAAGTTTGCTGAGGTTTTTTATAAGTTAAAATGAAAAAGCTGCTAATTGCAACGGATGGTTTTTTGCCAAGATGGGATGGGATTGTCAGGTTTCTTATAGAATTAGTCCCTCGTTTAGAAAAAGATTATCAAATAAAGATTGTTGCCCCTAAGTTTCCAGGTCACTTTATAAATCCATTTAATTCAGAAGTTATAAGGTTTGATCTTATGAACCGAAATTTTGGTGATATACAATTTTCTAAGGTGAAAGCTAAATCACTAGAGCCTTATATAGAATGGTCTGATTTGGTATTTGTTCAAAGTTTAGGCACGTTGGGAATGAAGACTATAAAGCTTGCTAAAAAATCAGGTAAGCCAACGATTTCTTTTCTTCATTTGATTGAGTGGGAACTTGCAACAAAGAGTATAAAACATTTTAAACGAATTGCTAGGTACTTAAGTTTTATAATTTCTAAAAAATATTATAAAATGTGTGATATGCTTATTTGTCCGTCAGAAGAGATGTCTCTTATTTACGAAAAAAATGGCATAAAAACACCAAAAAAAGTTGCAACCTTGGGTACTGATATTTATTATTTTAAGCCAATGGATAAAACAAAAGCTAAAGAACGGATAGGAATAGGTGAGGAGACTAAAATAATAGGATATCATGGAAGGATAGGAAGAGAAAAAGATCTTGTGACTCTTTATAGGGCATTTAGAAGGGTTGAAAGAAAATATTCTGGTGTTAAACTTATGATTGTAGGTAAAGGAGTAAAGGAAATGGAAACTATTTTCTCTTCTGATAAAAATATAATTTTTCCTGGTTCACAAGATGATGTTGCTTCGTATTTACAGGCAATGGATATTTATGTAACGCCTTCTTTGACTGAAACCACTTCTTTATCCACTCTTGAAGCAATGTCGTGTGGTCTTCCTGTGATTTCAACACCTGCTGGTTCGGTTAAGGAGTATATCAGTGAAAGGGAGAATGGTATGCTTTTCCCTTTCAGAAATTCGGTTAGGTTATCTATGAAGATAGAGCTTCTTCTTAATAATAAGGAGTTGCGCGAAAAACTTGGAAAGAATGCTCGCCAAACAGTGAAAGAAAACTTTAATTGGGAAAAAACTTACAAAGATATAAAGGAAGTATTGGGAAGGTTTTAGTCTGCTTGAACTAAATTTTTTATATATGAATTGTATTATCAATAATTATACTCTGAGGCTTACTACTTTACTTATAGCGTCCTCGTTCATAGACACTCCATATAATGTATCAGCTTCACTTATAACTCCATCCTTATGGCTTATTATTATGTATTGAGCTTTATCAGAATATTTCTTTATCAAATCTGCTAAAAGTTCGCTATTTTTTTTGTCAAGAGCAGCGTCAACCTCATCGAATACATAAAAAGATGCTGGCTCAAATTCTAGTATACTGAATATAAATGCTAATGCAGTCATCGTTTTTTCCCCGCCTGAAAGACTTCTTATATCTAAGAATTTCTTACCACTTATACGCACCTTTATTCTTAATCCTCCCTCAAATGGGCTTTCTGGGTTTTCTAGTTCCAGGAACGCTTCGCCTTTTGAAGAAAGATGCTGGAACATGCTTCTGAAACTTTTGTCAATTTGTTCAAAAGTATTTATGAAAACGTCCTTTTTTTTGGATTCAATTTCATTAATCATACCAATAATTTCTTGTCTTTCTTCTTTTAGTTTATCTCTTTTTTGAAGTAATTGCTGGTATTCTTCATTTATCTGGTCATATACTTCTAAGGCCCGCATGTTTATATTGCCTGCATTAGAAAGTTGTTTCTCATGGTTTTTGATATCGTTTTTTAGTTCGGATTCGCTTTTGCTTTTGTAAAGATCTATATCTTTATATTTTGCAAATTCTTCTTTTAGGCTTTCTAACTCTGAGTTTAATCCTGCTCTTTCAACCGAGTGGGTGTTTTGCCTGTGTTCATAACCTCTTATCTGTTCTTCTTTTTTTACAATATTATTCTCAATTTTTTGTATTTCTTCATTTAGTTTGTCTTTTTTCACGAAAAGTTCTTTGTATTTTCCATAAAACTCTTTTTGTTTCTTTTCTTTATCAGCGAGATCTTTCTCTTGATTCTTGACCTTTTCTTTGAGCCTTTCAAGCTCACTTTTAAACTTGCTTTCTTCTTTATCTAATTGGCTGAGGATTTTTGATATGTTATCCCTTTCAGGTTCCATTATGTTCTTTAGTTGCATATTTATGTTATTGATGTCTGATTCAAGTTTTATTGATTTTTCTCTCAGTTGAGTCTTTTGTTGCTCAAAAGTATTAAGCTCTGCAATGACTGTTGGGTTCTTAAGTTGGGCAATCCTATCCCTGAATTGCTGTTTTTTTGTCTTCAATTGCGCGAGCTCTTTATTAACTTGTGTTATTTTATTTTGGACTTGTGTTAAAGATTTGTCTATATCCTTTTTCTTCTCGTTAAGTTCTTTCTTTTCTTTTTTGTTTGCTTCAAGATCACTTGAATCAAGGTGGAGGGATTTCTCAATCTTTATTATTTCTCCTTCAAGAGTTGATTTGTGTTCGCGCAGGTTTACAATCCTTTCTTCATTTTCTGACTTTTTATTCTCAAGTCTGCTTATAAGGCTTTCCATATCATTTACTATTTTTTCTTTTTCCCGGATTTCGTTTGTTAATTCTTTTTCTTGGAATCCTATATTGGATTTTTTCTGCCGATAACCTCCGTGCATAGCACCGCTAACTTCAACGAGATCTCCATCCAGAGTTACCATTCTTACTTTACCTATTCCCACTCTTCTTGCAACTTCAATAGTATCAACTACAATTGTATTTCCAAACACATAGCTGAAAGCCTTTTTGAACTTAGGCTTGTAACTTATAAGGTCTATTGCAAGCCCGTGGACACCATTTATTTTTTCTGTTTCAGGTAGGTCCTTGGTATCAGGAGTTTTTATTTTATTTAGAGGCAGAAAAGTAGCTGTACCTACCTTTTTTTGTTTGAGATGATTAATGCATTTTGAGGCAGTAGTATCATTATCGACTACTATACTTTTAATCCTTGCTCCTGCAGCAGTACTTAATGCTTGGGCATATTTATTTTCTACTTCACCTAAATCGGATATTGTGCCATAAACCTCTCCAAACTTATTTTTTGATTCGGTAATAGTCTTGGCTGCAATATTGTCAGCCATTTTCTGTTTAATTGAGCTGTTCTTTGCTTCAAGTTTGCTTAAGCCATCTCTGGCATCATTGAGTTTGTTTCTTGCATTTCCTAATTGAGATGCTATATTGGAATCTTCATTAATAAGTTGGTTCAGCTCTTTAGTGGTCTTTTTGAAATCATCTCGTTTATCTTTAAGTTTTTGTAGGTCTTGTTTATGTTTAGTTTCGATCTCTTTTACTTTCTGGATTTTTTCATCTACAGAGTTTATATAAAGCTCTATCTTGTCGTTTTGCCTGAAATACTCCTGTTGTTGTTCTCTGAGTTCTTGAATCTCTTTTTGTTTTTCATCTATGTCTTTATCAAGCTTATCGATATCTTTTTCTAAGTCTTCAGAGTCGTCAAGTTTATGTTTTTGTTTGAATTTTTTTATCCTGTTTTCAATATTAAGGATTTCTTCTTTGTTTTTTTTTATATTATCTTCATACTTTTCTTTATTTTTGTACATCTCTTCTATCTTGTTATTCTGTTCAGTAAGACTTTTCTGGAGCTGGTCTTTTCTTGAAATAACTCTGTTTAGTTCATTTTCATTTGAGCCTATATTAGTTTTATTAGTAGCAATATCTATTTTTAATTGCTCAATAGATTTCATTATTTCAACTTGTTCTTTTTCACCTTTATCTTCAATCTCTTTTGATAATTTTTTGACTTCTTCTCTTTTTTGGTTGACTCTTTCTTTTTCTGAGTTAATTTTCTCCTGAGTTTCTTTTATGCTATTATCAATCTGTTCTATTTTCTTTTCTAACTCTTCTTTTTTTGAGCTTTGATTCTTAATTTTCATATTGCAAAGGGTAGCCTTTGATTTTTCTAGCTTATCTTGTATTTCTTTATATTTAAGAGCCTGGTCCCTGTCTTTTTTCAGGTCTTTTAGGTGATTTTCTCTTTCAGAAAGTATAATCTCTGCTTCATTTATTTTTTCATCAGCCTTGCTTAGTTCTTTCATAGCTTTGTCTTTTTTGTCTTCGTAAATTGATATTCCAGCGATGTCCTCAGCGATTTTTCTCCTTTCGATAGGTGACATCTCGATTAGTCTGGATATATCTCCTTGCAATACTATATTGTATCCATCAGGGTCAATATTGGCAGCAGATAATATGTCTAACACTTCTTGTCTTGTCCTGGTCTTGTCATTTATTTTGTATACACTTTGCCCGGTGTTTTTTATAATCCTTGTTAATTTTAGGTATTCTTCGTCTACAGGGAATGTTTTTTTAGAATTGTCAAAATATATACTTACTTCTCCATGTTTTGCCGGGTTTTTCTTTTTCCCACCATTATAGATAAGGTTTGCAGATTTATTTGCTCTAAGCCCTTTAGCAGAACCCTTACCTAAAACAAAGCAAACTGCATCCATAATATTACTTTTTCCAGAACCATTAGGGCCTAGGATACAACTGAAATTACTATTAAAATCAAGTTCAGTTTTTTTCCCGAACGATTTAAATCCTTTAATTACTATTTTACTAATCCAAGTCATCTTAAATTTTGCAGCTTAATGTGATTTACTCCTTAGATGAAACTCATGTGATTTTTTATATTTTTTAGAGTTTCTTTTATTTTATTAGGTTTTTATTTACCTATGGGAAAAGTTTTAAAAGCCATATTTAAAGGTTTTGATTGTTACTTAGTTAAATTATTGGTTAATTGGTGTTTTAAATTGACAAAAATTCTAGATAATTCAATTATTTAGATGGTTTAGTTTCTCAGAAATTTGTTAGAGACTCTTGCTTTTTATCAAAGTTGACTTTTTTCCATGTACTCCAGCTTTTTCTGAATATTGGAAGATGATGATTTTTTTTAATGAATTCCTTGGTTTTTGGGTCTGACGGATAACCTGAGCCAAAATCTCCATATTTTTGTATAAGTTTTTTAATTTCTTGGTCTCTTTTTACTTTAGCCAGAATACTGGCTGCAGAACAAGCAAGGTATTTTTCATCTGCTCCATGCTCCATTATTATATCTGTTTGTGTTTTAATTCTTTTTTTAACATATTCTAAAAATGAAGTAATGTTACGACTTGGACAATCAATGTACGCTTTTTTGGGGTTTAGTTTATTGAGTATTTCTGCGTGTGCTTCAGCTTCTATCCAATTAAGGTTCATGTTTTCTTGTGTGAGAGCTTGGTCGATTTTTTCAGGCGTGATTTCTATAATAAAATGTTTATTGATTACTTTAATAATCTCTTGGAATAATTCATCTCTTTTGTAAACCGGTATTTTCTTTGAGTCTTTTACTCCTAGTTCTTTGAGTTTGTATAAATTATCTTTTTCTATATCTATTCCTGCCATTACCATTGGGCCTATAACTGGCCCTCTTCCTGCTTCGTCTATTCCGCATATTAAATCCATTGTATAAATAGCCTTTTGAAATTATTTATATGTTTTATTGCTGATTACTGTTATGGGATATTGTATTTTATAATTATATTAATTATGTAGTTCTTGTTGTTAAATTTCAGAGCTATCTGGTATTTTAATTGCTGTTGAAACGAAATATGGTTGCTTTAGCTGAGTTCTTCCTGGGGATATCTTGGGGGATGTTGTCTCATACAATATTTTGAATTGTATATAACACTGCTTTTTACTTTACAAAAGTTACTCTCATGGTTATCTGTCAATACACGGCGCAATCTTCTAATGTCAATCCAATCTATATCTATGTTTTTCTGATTGTAAGGTAGCTTGTGAAGGAAAGCTTTTAAGAGCATAAATTCAACTTCGTTTTCTTTGCCATTTTCTTGTGTTATTTTTATTTTTCCAAGGTTTTTAATGTACATTAAGTAATCTTTTTTAATTCCAGTTTCTTTTGTTATTCCTTTGTATAATGTATTGATAGGTTCTTCATTTTCTTTCTTGAAATATTTAGGTAGGTATATGTACTCTCCTTTTTTTAGTACAAGAGCATCATTTTTGGATATTATGATACAGCCAATCATCTTATTTATCATATAAATTATTATAGATATACTAATTAATTAATTTTCTGTATTTTTTTGGAATTATTAGATAAGCTTTAGGGTAAATTGGCGAGATTGTTTGTGGGTTAGGGTGTTTTTTTAGCTTTGACAAATAATAACCTTTAAATATAACCCTCTTTTACAATTAGATGAACTACTTCTCAAAATTCTTAAAGAGGTAGGTTCAAGGCGAGTTCAAATGGTAAAAAAAAATGATTTTGTAGAGATTCAGTACACTGGAAAGGTTAAGGATAATGGTTTAGTTTTTGACACTACTTCAAAGACTATTGCCAAAGAAAATGGATTTGATGACCAAAATCTGCCAGAAGGTCCAAAAATTATTTGTGTGGGCCAGGGGCAGCTTATACCTGGTTTGGATAAGGATTTAGTTGGAAAAGAAGAAAATAAGGATTATACTATTGAGGTGTCTCCTGAAGATGGTTTTGGTAAGAAATCTGCTAAGAATGTTCAACTTGTTCCAACTAAAAAATTTTATAGTCAAAATATAAATCCTGTACCTGGATTACAGGTTAACATCGACAACTCAATAGGGATTATCAAAACTATAACTGGGGGAAGGACAATGGTTGATTTTAATCATCCTTTAGCTTCTACAGACTTGGTGTATGAGTATAAGATAAACAGGGTTGTAACTGATACTAAAGAAAAGGCGGAGAGTTATGTGAAGAATTTATTAGGAATTCCTGCTGAAGTAGCATTTTCAGAGGGTAAACTTACCTTAAACATGAATTTTGAGCTTCCCGACGCTATAAAATCACAGATAGAGACTAAATTAAAAGAGGTAATTCCTGAGATAAATGAGATTTCTTATGAGGGATCTCAAGACAACTCAGTTAAAAATAAAGATAGCTCTGATGGGGAAAATAAAGGTTTAGATGAGAATAATTAAAAATTCGAAGCATTTAAATATGAGTTCCCCCTAAAATGAGAACAAAAATAAGCCAGGGTGGGGTAACATGAGTGACTTTATAAAGCTTGTAGGCGGAAATGCCAATTATGATCAATTAAATGAGGAAAATAATGGTGGGGATAATGCTCCAAAGAAGGACAATGTAGGTATGTCTCACGAGAATAATAATTCTGATTCAAATCCTAAAGTTTCTAGGCAACATGAGATTGATTCTGAACTTGAGCAGCTTCTTTCAAGCCAAAAAGCCAAAATTAAAGTTGTAGGAACTGGTGGTGGCGGAAATAACACTATATCTAGAATTTCAGAGGTGGGTATAGAAGGTGCTGATGTGGTAGCTATTAATGCTGATGCGCAGGATTTACTCTATACAACTGCTGATAAAAAAATATTGATTGGAAAGGAGATTACTGGAGGGCTTGGCGCAGGTTCTGTTCCTAAAATTGGAGAAGAAGCTGCAAGAGAAAGCGAGCATGAGATAAAAAACGCATTAGCAGATTCCGATATGGTCTTTATCACTTGCGGTCTAGGTGGTGGCACTGGTACAGGTTCTGGTCCAGTTGTTGCAGAGATTGCTAAAAAAATAGGAGCATTAACCATCGGGGTTGTTACCGTGCCTTTTGCAATGGAAGGGCAGAGAAGATATGAAAATGCCTTGATAGGTCTTGAAAAGTTGGAGCAATCGGTAGATACTCTTATTGTTATCCCTAATGATAAACTTTTGGAATTAGCGCCTGAGTTGCCTATTCAAACAGCTTTTAAAGTTGCAGATGAGATTCTTACTAATGCTGTGAAAGGTATTGCTGAGCTTGTCACAAAGGCAGGGCTTGTTAACCTAGATTTTGCTGATATTAGAGCAGTTATGGGCAAAGGTGGTGTTGCTCTGATAGGTGTTGGTGAATCTGATTCAGAAAATCGGTCTACTGAAGCACTTCAAAAAGCCCTAGAAAACCCGCTACTTGATGTAGATGTTTCAGGAGCAAATGGTGCTTTGATAAACGTGATTGGCGGAAATGACATGACTCTTGACGAGGCAAGAAGAGTCGTTGAGACAATCAGTAATCGTCTTGATGAAGATGCAAGAGTAATTTGGGGTGCCCAAATTAATGAGGATATGCAAAATACCATCCGGACTATGTTAATTGTTACCGGAGTTAAATCTTCACAAATATTTGGTAAAACTAGAAAACGCTCAGATGAGACAAAAGAGGAGATTACCTCAGAATTAGGGATTGAGTTTGTTGATTAATATGAAACTATTAAAAAAAGCTAAAATCAAACTGAATGAGTATTGGAGAGTCTTAAGAGTTACAAAAAAACCTGATTCAATGGAGTTCAAGACTATTATTAAGGTATCTGGTTTGGGAATGATTCTAATAGGTTTGATAGGGTTTATAATACAACTTACATGGGAAATTATGACTTAATAATAATAATAATAATAATAATTTATAGAGAGTAAAAATGGAAACGGAAAATACTGAAACGAAGATTTTTGCGCTTAGGACAACTGCAAACAGAGAAGATCAAGTGTTAGATTTCGTAGGTTCGAATGTGAAAAAAAGAGGGCTTAATGTTTATAGTATGATTCGGCCTCATGGTATGAGAGGATATGTTTTTATGGAAGCCGAATCACTTCAAGAAGCTGAGCAAGCTGCTTATAATGTTCCTTATGCGCGAGGTATTCTAAAAGATGGTGAATCTCCTAAATTAGTGAGTGTTAATGAGATTGAGAATATGCTGGAACAGGTTAAAAAGGATGTTGATGTAAGAGTGAATGATATTGCTGAAATTATTTCAGGTCCTTTCAAGATGGAGAAAGCAAAAATCAAAAGGGTTGATAAGACTAAAGAAGAAGTTATTGTAGAGCTTCTTGAGGCTGCTGTTCCAATCCCTATAACTCTTTCAATGGATAGTATAAAAGTCATCAGAAGAGAAGACGATGATGACTTTTCAGATGAAGATTAATTTTTTATTTAACTCTTTTTTCTCTTTTTGAATTTTGATTGTTATTTTTGATTCTTATGGTTTAATTTATTAACCATATAACTTAAATACTACATATTTTTTTTTTCACTATGGAGCCTGAAATATTAGCCCCTGCCGGAGACTGGCAAATGTTGTCAAGTGCTATAAGTGCAGGTGCAGATGCGGTCTACTTTGGCGTGACTGGATTGAATATGCGTGCAAACGCTAAAAATTTCAATGAAGATGATCTTTCTAAGATAGTTTCTACCTGCCACAAGAATGGTGTCAAAGCTTATATGGCCGTAAATACTATTGTATTTGATTCAGAGGTGAAAAGATTAGAATTTATTCTTAAGAAGGCAAAGCAAGCTGGAGTAGATGCAATAATTTGTTGGGATTTAGCTGTTGTAAAGCTTGCCAAAGAAAAAAAATTACCAATACATCTTTCAACACAAGCGAGTGCTGCTAATTCATTAGCACTGGAGGAATATAAATCTTTAGGGATTAAAAGGGTTATTCTTGCAAGGGAATGTTCCCTTGAACAGATTAAAGCACTAAATACAAGCCTGGAAATAGAATTTTTTATTCATGGCGCTATGTGTGTTGCGGTTTCTGGGAGGTGTTTTATGTCACAATATCTATATGGTAAATCAGCTAATAGAGGGGCATGTATTCAACCATGCAGGAGAAAGTACTTGATAACAGACCCAGAAACTGAAAAGCAGCTTGAAATAGAGAATCATTATGTTATGAGTCCAAAGGATTTATGTACAATTGATATTTTAGATAAATTACTAGATAGTCCGGTATCTTCTTTTAAGATTGAGGGTAGAAATCGTTCTCCCGAGTATGTTTCTATTGCTGTTAAAACCTATAAAAAAGCTATTAAAGCACATAAGGAAAATTATCTTACTGATGAATTTAAAAAAACTCTTAAGAATGATTTAAAGAAAGTATATAATCGTGGATTTTCTACAGGGTTTTATTTAGGTACTCCCATAAATGAATGGACTGACCAGTATGGCAGCAAATCCTCATATGTGAAGGTTTTTGTTGGTACGATTGTGAATTATTACAAAGTTCCGAAGGTCGCTGAGATTAAGCTTGAAACTGGCCAGATTAATAAAGGTGATAAGCTTTTAGTTCAGGGCCAAAAAACGGGTAACTTGGAAGTACAGGTTGAATCAATACAATTAAATGATGGGCAGGTTTCTAGTGCAAAAAAAGGTGATACTATAGGTATAAAGTCTCCTTTAATAAGGAAAAATGATAAAGTTTATGTTTTTAAAAAGCGTGGATAAGTTTTTTAATTTTTTTTAAGTTGTAGAATTATTTGCTTATTACTTTCCATAGGAAAAACCAAAAACCTTATAAATCAATTTAACCAAGTTGAAGATAAAATGATAAAAAAGAGTTTACTAAGTATATTGTTCATGATTTTGTGTTTTTCATCGTTAGGTTTAGCTGCAGATTGTTTTGAGCCGAAAGCAGGAGAAACAATTGATGAGAGTGTTACTCTTTGTAGTGGAGAGTTCCAGTTGGATGATGGTATGAAAATTACTAGCGATAATGTTGTTGTTAAATGTGATGATACCATTATAGAAGGTTATGATAATGAAGATGCTTTTAGTATTGTCGCTAGAGAAAACGTGACTATTAAGGGTTGTGAGATTGTGAATTTCCAAATGGGGATTACTGTTATAAATTCAGATCTGGTTAAGATTTTGGATAACCTGATAAAGGAGAATAAGATTGGTCTGCTTTTTACAAATTCAAACCAAAATCTTGTAGAAGGTAATACTTTAGAAAAAAGCACTAACTTCGGTGTTTTTATAAAAAACAAAAGCAAGGTTAATTCTTTTAAGGATAATCGGTTTACTGGTTCGGCTTTTAATATAGAAACAGCAGAAAAAGCTCCATATAATAACTATAATTCAAATGAATATGTAGAGTTGGATGGTCCAGGCGATTATACTACTGATTATGTTATAGATGAAGAAGTAACAGACGAAAATAATGACACAAATGAGGAGAGTATTAAAAGGGGTACCCAAACATTTGATGAGGATGAATTCTTTTTAGACCCTGAAGGAGATTTAAGTGACGATGATTTGATGAATCTTGTGTATGAAGCTAAAGGATTGAATTCAGGAGAGTTTATTGAAGAAGATATTGAAAAGATTGAAGCGACTATGGATAAGGTTAAAGAAACTGCAGAGAAAGTAAAAATTGATTATGATGAAAAAACAACCACTTTTATCAGGGAGTACGAAGCAAATGAGGATGTAGAAAACTTGCAACTTTACGAGTATATTCCAAAAAGTATTGCAGAGAATGTGAGTATGATGGATATTTATACCCCTAATTATACTGTTTTGGTTGATGACCCTTTAATTATGTGGGAATACGAAGAAGTTAAAGCGGGACAAAAAGTTGAAGTTTCATACAAAGTCAATAAAGTGGTTAAGCGTGAAAAAAAACCTGAGAATACAATTTGCCTTGATTGTACAAAAAAGAAGGCTGGGTATTCTTTTATAATTCCTTTGCTGCTTATTCCGGTTATTATTTTTGGCTTCATTGCATTCGACAAGATGCAGAGCAAAAACCAATAAAGTATTAGTTCGTATTTTTATTTTTTTGATATATTTTTTTAATTGTTCTTAACAATTGGGACAGACATAAAAATAGATATTTTCATAGGTTTTATCTTTTAGAAGGGTTCTACAAACCTATTTTTTGTTATTTACTTAGTTTATTGCTCTAGAGAATTAAAGGCAGATTACTTAAAAAATTAATAATAATAATAATAATTTTTATTTTCTAAATGGCCAAAGTTTTTTGGTAAAATCTTTAAGCCTATCAGAAAATGATAGAAATTCTTTTGAAAGATCATCATGAGTTGTTACTGATTTCATATTTTTAATCATTTCTGAGGCGCCCTGTGAAGGCATTACTGCCCCACTTGCTGGGGAATTTGTTCCTGATTTGGATTCCACGCTTAGCTCATTATTGTCTTCATTTTGGGACAAATCATTTTGATTGTTATTTAAATTACCTTCTTTATTTTTATCTATTTCATCGTTTTCTGCAACACTTCCACTTGTATTATTCATGAAACTTGGTTTTTGATTGCTTTCGCTTTGCTTTTCACTTATCTCTTGGTTATTATTTGGTATTTCTTCTGCTTTTTGATTTTCTTGTGCTCCGATTGGATTACTGGGCAGTGGACTTGGATATTGATTGCTTCCAGCCTGATTACTGGCTTGTTTTTCTGTTACAGATTCAGTGTTGTTATTGCTATTCTCTTGTGTATTAACTGGGTTGCTTGGCATCAATCCTGCCATATCTTGGGCTTTTTGGTACTGATTGCTTTGACCTGTTTGCTGATTTTCGATTATTTCTTCTGTTTTATTATTATTACTACTATTATTTTCTTGTGCAGCTATTGGATTGCTTGGCATCAAACCCGCCATATTTTGGGTGTTTTCATTTTTATTGTTAATTTGGTCTTTTATTATAGGTTGTTGATTTTTGTTATCACTATTTTCTTGTCCAATTTTTGTATTATCTGGAATTGGATTATTAGTGATTGTATTATTATTATTATTATTATTATCATTATTGTCAGTTTTATTCAAATCCTCTTTTGATTGCATTCCAACAGGCATTGGTGGCTTCGCCTCTTTTGATAAATCTTCAGTTTTGCCAAAATCGGGTAAAAAACTTTCATTATTGTTATCTTTGAGAGAATTATCTTGTTCGGTTTTTCCAGGATTTGCTTCTTTGTTTATTTCAGCTGCTGCAGGCATTGGTGGTGTACTTAGGCGGCCCGTTTCTTTATCAGTAGGGAAATCTATGCTTACATTATCATCATCTTTGACTGAATCACTTGTATAATCTTTTTGATCATTTTCTTCGGGCAGTTCTTCTTTAGCTTCTTGAATTTGATTTACTTTATTTTCTTGCTCATTTTTCAATTCACTCATATTTGGGGCGTTAGGCATAGGTGCTTGTGAAGCGTTGGTATTTGTAGTATTCTCGCCAAATGAAATATCCTGATTATTATTATCATCATTAGGTTCTTTTTTTTCAATAATTTTATTATCCATATTACTCATCTCTTTTTGTTTTTGGAAGTTAAAGGAATTTATCTTGTTAATTACTTCACCCATGTGTACTCTTTTTTCTAGTTCATCAATCCTTTTTTTTACAATTTTTTTTGTCTCTTCTAAATCAGTGGTTTTTCTAAGTTCTTCTGCTAGAGTTTTGTCACCTACAGAGTTTTCTACCCATGTTGCATAATCATTTTTATCTTTATTAGCGTGATGGCCAAATATTTCTAAGTTAACTTTGCACAATCCATCATATAATTCGTGAAGACTCCTTGCCTCATCTCCGCCTTTTGTTTTGAAAGATTTACTGGCATCTACATTTGCCAACTTTTTTTTTGACTCATCAAGCATTTTACTATTCTCTTATAACTTTTTCACAATAAATTTGAGGAGCTTAATCTGGAAATCAGTTCTTTGTTTAGTTTTCATTAATTCTTCAGCGAGGTCTTTTTCTTTGAGAACTTCTTTAACCCAACTTGAAAAATCATTTCTATCCTCAGATACATGGTAGGAAAACACTTCATCTCCCATTTCATCTACACTGAGTGCCAGTTCCTTTAAGCTTCCAATAACTTGTCCATTTGAGAGAACGAATCTTTTATCTTCAGGAACCCTTCTTTTTATTTTTGAAAGACCTGTCTTTTTAGTTGTTTTACTTTTATTTTCAGATTTGGCTTTACTAGCTTTAGTAACCATTATTTTCACCCCTTTTTTGGAAATATTAATATTTACGAACTTATTAATATAAAAATATTACTATTTTTTTAGCGAATTTACTACTTTGTGGGGACTTTCAGATATAGTGTAGCTTTTAGATGATGTCGCTTCTTCTTCTTCTTTGTTAATTCTTACAACAATATCATTAAGTATGTTCATGTAAGTAATAAATGCTTCATAAGGTGTGTTGTAGGGGTTGAAATAGTTGTGTACTTGACCATCAGAAAAACATTTAGTATCCATATAGTAAAAGTGATCACTGGTTGTAAGTCTTCTCCAATCTTTTAATAATCTTTTTTCTCCTGTAGCTTTAACAGAAGCTTCGAGCAGGAATATCTCTTTCATAGCATTAGCTTGCATTGCATTACCTAACCACGCAGATGTGTCTCTTTCTTTATCTGCCCAAGAAACATATTCATGCATATCAATCTCGCCTTTAACCTCGTTTTTTTCAAAAGTTTCGCATGGTGTCAGAAACCTACCTCCCTTTTCAATAAAAACTTCCGGGAATTTTTTTAAAAATTCCATAATATTTGTTTCTTTTGTCTGGTGTTCTCCAAAAGTTTCATAATCCATGAATATATTTACTACTTGACCAGTTATTGCATTTAACCATCCTGTGTATTTTTCAGCTGTGAGGGGGAATTCCTTCCACTCTTTATCTGAAAATCTGAACGCTACATCATCACTTAGTTTATAGTTTCTTAGAAGGACTTTTAGTTTATCCGTACTTACACTCTTGTAAATATAATCAGGACTCCTCCATCCAAGTATATGGTCGGCCCCTTCAGCCATTGCGCCTGAAAATCCCATATCTTGTATGAATTTAGCCATTTCATTATTGAATACCAGCTCAGTATTCCTGAATACTTTAGGAGTTAATCCGAATATTTTTTTAATTTTCTTTGTATGGAGCTCAACTTGCTCTTTGAATTCTTTTTTGCTATACATATAGGATAATGAATGGTGATATGTTTCGGCCAAAAATTCAACACATCCAGTGTCTGCAAGTTCTTTGAAACTTTCAATGACTTCAGGAGAATATTTTTCAAGCTGCTCAATAACACTTCCTGTTAAAGAAAAAGTTACCTTAAAATTTTTATTATTTTTTTTAATCAAATCCAGGATTATTTTATTAGCAGGTAAATAACAGTTCCTAGCGACCTTTTGACAAATCTTTTTATTCTCCTCAGTATTGAAGTAATCATGATTTTGATTGATGTCAAATACTTGGTATTTTCTTAATCTAAACGGTTGATGAACTTGAAAATATAAACATACGTCTACCAATTAATATCCCCCTATATTTTTTAATTAACTTTTATGATAAGCTTTTATAGATTTCAACACAGCGAGTTGCAGCACTATCCCAGTTTTGACTATGGGCTTCTTCATATCCTCCTTGAGTAATTGTTTTGTGCATTGTATTATAATTAAGTGCAGCTATTATTAAATTACTTGTCATATTTATGTCCCAAAAATCTACTTTAAAGCAATTTTGTAGCACTTCTGAAACACCAGATGTTTTAGAAATTATACAAGGTGTGTTATTTCTCATAGCTTCTAAAGGGGTTATACCAAATGGCTCGGAAACAGAAGGCATAACATATAAATTTGCCATTTTATATGCTTTATCAATTTCTTTACCTCTTAAAAAACCGGCAAATAAAAGATTTTTTGAAATCCCCATCTCGGCTGCTTTTTCTATTAGTGTGGTTTCCATATCTCCTCCTCCTGCCATTATAAATCTAACACTATTATCATATTCTACTACTTTCTTTGCTGCTTGCAGGAAGTACTCTGGTCCTTTTTGCATAGTCATTCTACCTAAATA
Organism: Nanobdellota archaeon; assembly: GCA_051819785.1. Classification (GTDB taxonomy): domain Archaea; phylum Nanobdellota; class Nanobdellia; order Woesearchaeales; family DSVV01; genus CAZBGG01. Next base: position 22,985 of record JBNJGV010000006.1, read on the forward strand.
CAAAACTGTTTTTCCAGCTTTTTTGGCTTCTCTTTCACTTGTGCTTTTGTAATCATTGAACTCAACACCATTGTGAACAACATCTATCTTTTCTTCTGGCACTCCATAATTCTCAACAACTTTTTGTTTTGTGAAATTGCTTACTGCTATAATTCTTTCTGCAGCGTGGAAACCTTCTCTTTCAATATCATAGACTTTTTGGCTGGGATTGCCACATGTCCTGTCAAATTCAGTTGCGTGGATATGGACTATTAATGGTTTTCCTGTTTCTTCTTTTGCTTTTATGCCTGCTTTATAGGTCATCCAGTCATGAGCATGTATAATATCATAGTCATCTACACTCGCAATTGTTTTTACCTTGTCAGCATATCTTTTTATTTCTTCATAAAGGTCTTGTCCATATAATGTTCCGTTAACAGATTGGTTTGATTTTTCGAGATACTTAAATCTTGTGAGCTTCTCCTTGTAAGCTGTAGAATTAGTATATTCCCCAAGTAGAGAATTTATCGCCTTTATCTTGAAATTTTTATTCTTTAGAAAGACATTATTTGCCATAATTATGTTAATATGGCTTGATTCAGGGTCAAAATTATCAAGGGCTTTTGGAAGAACGAAAGTTATTTCAAGATCGTGTTTGGTCATTGCTTTAGTGAGCCCATAACAGGCAGTGCCCAAACCCCCTGCATTAAAAGGCGGGAATTCCCATCCTAACATAAGTACTTTCATTTTTTGGCTGCCCTCTTTCTGATCACCTTTTTGACCAATTGACTTTAATGTTTGTGGCCTATTATTTAAAGTTTTTGAAAGCTTACCCTTGTCCACATAAGTATGTTATTTTATTACAAATTGAAACCTTTTTATATAAGTTTATTTCTCATATTGTCATGTTCATGACTTATTTTTTTAAAATAATAGGGAGGTGTTTACATGGCAGAGTATGATAACCAGGATAAAGCGATTATTAAGGAGTTAATAGTAAATCCACGTTTAAGTGATAACAAAGTTTCGAGAATTACAGGTATACCTGTTAAAACTGTAAACAGGAAAAGGAAGAGGCTTGAGACTAATGGTGTGTTGAATTATTTTGTTCATGTAGAAAATGGTCCGGAAGGTACTGGTAAATTTGGTGCTAAAGCTCAATTTATGGTAATATTTAGACAAGGAATTACAAGGCAGAGTTTCTTTGAAAATCTAAATCGAGTTGGATTTTCTTACTTGGATATCAAGCATATTAAAACTGCAAATGTAGGTGAGTATGAAGGCCGGCTTGCTTTGATACTTCTTATTGAGTCAAGAGTGCAATCTGATTTATTAGAAGTATTTAATTCAGAGATATTTGTAAAGCTACAATCAATGTTGGGTCATGATTGTGTTTACAAAGTCAATGTTGTATATGTTCATACGGATTTAGTTAATCTTCACAATTATATAAAGGGTTATAATATTTCTAATGGTAAGATTAAAGAGGATTGGCCTGCTGACAAAATATATACTTGGGAATAATTTATTATACTTTTCCAGGTATAATATTATATTTAAATACAATTATATTATACTCTGAAGAGTATAAGTATTTTCTATAGAACCAAAACTTTTAAATAAGATATTAATCTAGGGAAATATAATTTTATATGTAAATAAATATAATAATATGGAATAAGGTATATTAATGTTCGAAAGCGAGTTGGTTCAAAAAATAGTAAAGCTGTATGATTCTAATTTACTGAATCTTATGAGCATAAATGAAATTTCTAAAAAGTTGGGCAAAAAATATCCTTATATAAATAAAAAAGTTAGTGATTTGATTGAATGTGGGATTCTAAAAAAAACAGTTATTGGGAGGAGCTATTTATGTTCATTGAACCTTGACAATGAAAAGACGGTACTTCTTTTAGCTTTGAATGAAATAAATAAACAAGATCCAGACAGGAAAATTGTAAAAGATTTTATTTGTAATTATAATCTAGAATTATCAATTAATTCAGTAGTAAAGAATCAAGGAAAATTGATTTTTATCCTTAACTCTCTTAGAGAGAGAAAGAAGATTGAGCGTTTTTTTGAAGGTTCTTTAGTGCTTGACAAAGGAGAATTTGTAGATATGCTTATTGAAGATCATTCTCTTTTTAGTAATCATTGCGTTGTTTATGGATATGAGCGTTTTTTTGAATTAATAATCTTCGCAAGAGAGGAGCTTAAAAAAGTATATTCACCGATTAAATATTAGGTTAAAATGGCAATAGGAAAAAAGATGTTTATGATTAGTTTATTTATCTTAATTTTAGTTTTTCCTATGGCTATTTGTAAAAATAGTCCTTATGATTTGGTCATAAAAGCGAAATTTAGCGATAAAGATCTTAATGATGCAAATGTTACAATTAATGGTATTACAAAAAAAACAAATCTATATGGGAAAGCTAAATTTAAGAATATTGATGATGGTAATTATGAAGTAGCTGTTGAAAGGGAGGGTTATGATTCTGTTAGTAAAAATATAGATGTGGATGGACCTTCTAATTTTACAATTGAGCTTAAAAGGGATGATGTTGATAATAAGCAGAATTCAGCAAAGCTTAAAATTTTAAATGTAGAGAATGATTCTATAGTTAATGTTAACCCTTTGTCTGTTAGGTTTTCGGTTGATTCTGATGTTGCTGTTTCGTATTGCAGGCTTCTTATTCAAAAATCAGGTTTATCAGGATACAGGGCTTATGAAAAACTTGATGATATTTCTCTTTCAAATAAGCATGAACTTACTGGTGAAATATCAAATGGTAGGCATATTGTTAAAATTATGTGTGAAGGTTCTTCTGGAATCTTTTACTCACCAAAGTATTACTTACATGGCGAGGGGATTTCTAATAAAAAAGTGGATAGTTCATCTAAAAAACAAGTATCCGGTCAGGATAAAGTAACTGATGCTGGTTCATCTATTGATAAGGAATTTTCTGATTTTATTAAAAAAGCCAAAAATGCTAAAAAAAATATAAAAAATAGTGGGCTTAAGGAAACTGCAAGAATTTTTGGTTTAATAGATAAAATTAATGAAAATATAAAGGATGTGGAAGCTTTGAAAATAAAAAGAAGGAATCTTGAAAATTTAGAAGTTTCACAATCAGATTATAATTCTAAAAAAAGGGAAATTTCTAAAAAATTCAATTCAATTAAAAAATCAACACCATTAAGCATTGAAATTATTAAAAATAAGAAGATTATTGATCCTGTGACAAAACAAGAAACCGAAGCGGCTGTAGAAAAGTATTTAGCTGTAAATGGCAAGGATGAAGCGGGGATTGGAACTCTAACAGAGGCAAGCAGAGATGTCCAGCAGGATATTTCTACTTATGGTGTTTTCAGGCATGCATTGGTAAATTATGCAGCTAATAATTCCAAGGTTTTTAGTATTATCCAAAAAGAAAATAAAATTAACAAAAATCTCAGTAAGGGATTTTTTGTTGAGTCTATTCCTGAAGAGTTTGCTTCCTCTGTTGAAAAGATTAACTTTTTGAGCCACTATGAGCTTTTTAATGAAAGTTTTGTAAAATTTGAGCCGATGGCCAAAATAACTTATTATGTAAGGGGTAAAGTGGATTTTTCAGTGATGACAAAAGCTAAAACTGTCTTTGTTTTGCCTGAAGGAAATTCTGGGAATATGCTTACAGGCTTTAGCTTTGCTGGCGGATTAGAAAAAGCAAAGGGCAGTTTTATAGTTATATTTTTAGCAATTATAGGGCTTGTGGGTTCAACTTTAGTTGTAAAAAATGTGGATTATGGCAAAGTGAAAAATAGTTTTCCTAGTTTGAGCTTTGGTGCCAGAAATATAGATAATAACAATAATTTTGTAGATTTACTCAATAATGCCTTGGGTTATTTGAAGGAAAACAGAGGAGCAGAAGCTGTTGAATTATATCCAAAAATTATAAGAGGGTTTGATAATCTTGGTGAAAAAAGCAAAAACGAACTCCAGCCTATGGTATCTTATCTTAGTAGCATGGTTGATATACAGTATATTAATAAGTTGATTGATAAGGCATGTCGTGATATGGCAGAAGGCCAGTTTAATACATGTGGTGATTTATGCAAAGAAATAGAGGGTTGTTACTCAGAGTTACCGAATTATTTTGCATATAGATTAAAAGACAAATATGAGTTCTACAAGTATCTTTTAAGTTTAAAGAATCAGCGCCAAAATGAAAAAGTTAGACAAGTTTATGAGCGTTTTTATAATGGTCATGTTAAGGAAGGACAGGTTGATGACAGGATATTTGGTCTAGAAACCATGTAATAACTACTTATTAATACTGAACAATATATTTAAATAAATAAACGCACAGGTTAAACAAATGGGGGGAGAATATAGACTAAAAACCTTTTTGGGATTATTAATTATTATATCTGTCCTTTGTGTGCCTGTTTTTGGATATACCATTAAAGGAGGGGAAATCCATCTTGTTAGACCCAACAATAATTACATTGATTCGAATCATATTCCTCCTGAATATCTTTCGAATGAAGATTTATTTTTCTACACTTGTATAGAAGAGGAAAATGTTCCCTTAAGAACAAGTGTTCTCTGCAAAGATGATAATAGTTTTCAGGATATTGATTTATATAATTGGGATAAGGGAAGCAATTGTTACCTAGGTTCTTATGATTTAAATGAGAAAGATTGCAGGAATATAGTAATTGAATCTGAGTATGTAAAAGATGAAGAAGTAATGAAAATTAGAAAAGAACTCCAGGTTAACAGGTTCTCGTCTCTTTTAGATCTTGTAAGCACTGAACAATACAGTGATGGTGGTTGGAAAAACGCCACAGAAACAGCATCGGGTATATGGGTTTTAAGCAATTATAGGGATATTTTTGATGATGAAATTGTTCTAGCAAACAAGTGGCTAAAACTTAATAGGAACAATGAGATGAAATGTTGGCCGAATGAAGATTGTGATGTGAGGGATACAGCAAAAATATTATCTTTTTTGACTTTGGCTGAAAATAATGATTCATTAAGGATTATGCATGATGGTAATATTTTCCTTAAGAAAAAGCAAAATTATTATGAGCCTGGAGACAAGTGGAATTTAACCATTAATCCTTTTGAGGATGGCATTACTGAATGTGTTATCACTTATAAACGTAATCATTTGAATGATAAAGAGTTTAAGATTAATGAGAATCAAACACAATATTACCAATTGGATGCTTCTTATGGCGAAAGGTTGATTGTTATTTGTGATCAGAATATAGATGCTAATCTGGCTACTGACAAGGGGGAGGAAGTTTTTATCTATGAGGGGGACAATTTAACCTATACTTTACCATATGCTTGTTGGCCGAGGGATGATCAATGGGGTAAGTGTGACCCTCGTGCTACGCTTTATGCAATGACAACTGATATAGATCAAACCAGAAAAGATGCAGCTTATCAATATTTGGAAGATAAAAGAGAACAAGCCAGAGGAGAGGAAGAATTTGTTGAAGCAGGAGATAACCTCGTTAATACAGCTCTTTATTCCTTTGTTTTGGGTAATAATTCTGTTTCAAAATATAATAAAGAAGGCTTGGTTGCTTGGCTTCGTTTTAGGCAAAATAATAATGGTAGTTGGGGGTATGGTGGGTTCCAGGAAATGATAAAGCCTACTGGATTTTCGATACAGGGTTTAATGTCAAATGGTTTCTCAAGGAACCACGAGGTTATACAGGATGCTGAAAGCTGGATTAATAATAGAGAGCTTGAACTTTCTAAAAACAAAACTGCTGAATATAAGGGATGGAATTCCACAGAAAAAAATGCTCTTGCTTTTACTGTTCTTAAGAATAACGCTCGGCCTGTTCTTAAGTTCTCACCCAAAATAATAATTCTGGACAAGAATAATAAAGAAGTTGATGTATATAACCCTACAACATTTCCTTTGGAGGATGTCACGTATGAATTTTCTGATAATTTGAAAGATAAAGTTAAGATAGAGAAAAAGAGAGAATTAATTCCTGCTTTTAGTTATGTGAAGCTTAAACTTCAAAAGAACAAAAAAGAGTTAAGCAATATACATGGCTACTTAACAATTTATAATCTTGGAAAAGAAATTACCAGAGTTCCTGTTATGGTCGCAAATTTTCCTACAATCAAAATAAATCCTAAAAAGGACCACCTTAAAGTATTCGGAAAAAGCTCACCCTTATATTTTAATGTGGATAAAACAAGTCATAATTTTGATTGCAAACTTACATGGGATGAAGAGGACATATCTTCTAAGACCGATTTAAGAATCAATAGCAATAGTCTAAAAATAGATGTCAGTTTTGATAAGGCAGAGAGGCTCGAAAACACTTATCATGGGGAATTTGAATGTAAAGCTATGAATCAGGATTTTGTGCTTCCCTTTTCAATTGATATAAGTAGGTATGCCACTTTTCCCTTTACTGTAGAGCCCCAGCGAATAAAAGTAAACAAAACTTCGCAAAATAAAAATTTCACGATTAAGAATAATCTTGATGAGAGCCTGCAGGTTGATGTTGATTTCCAGCGTAATACTGGCGACTTTGGTTTTTCATCTACTTCAGTTGTTGTTGACCCTAACGGTGAAGAATCAATTACTATTTACAATAATGCCGCTCCCTTAACTAACATCACTCATACTAACACTATTAAGGTTAATGCTTTAGACCAGGAAAAGACAATAAATTTTAGGGCTTTTATATATCATGATAAGGAGAAAAAAGAAAGCGGATTGTTTTTTTGGGTATTTTTGGTAGTATTTATTGTTCTTTTGGGTGTCTTAGGATATCTTTCGTATTTTTATAAAGATTTTTTTCTTAATCTTTTCAAGAAAGAGAGCAGTGTTGATAAAGTAAAGATGAAAATTAAAAAACTTGAACAAAAAGAAAAAAATACAGCAGTCCTTAATATGATCCAGATAATGAGGATGCAAAATAAGGAAGAAAAAGATATAAAGGGCCGTTTAAAGGAGGAAGGCTTTTCTGATGAAGAGATTGATAACGGCTTTAAATTAGAAAAAGGTGAAGTTGAGGAAAGTTCAGGGGATGAAGATAATAAAGCAAATTCATAATTTCTAAGAAAATTAATCATTCAGATTAATAATATTTTAGGTTAAATGCAGTTGTATGTGTTTAATGGGATAAAATCTCTTTTTTGTTACCTGAATAATTGTTTATAAGTAATGGGCCCGCCCGGATTTGAACCGGGGACCCCCGCCGTGTCGAGGCGATGTCATCTGCGGCGTGCTACATTTCAGCCATATTTTTGGTTAAATTTTGCACGTAGCCGCTAGACCACGGGCCCTTATGGTTTATGAGAATTTGCTTATTTAAATAGATTTCCTTATGTACTTTAAAACTTGCAATATTGTTTTTGTGTTATTGAAAATCTCGGGAGAGAGTCTATCGAAAACTTAACAGTTTTCTCGGACCCTGATTATTCCATTATGTATCTAAAATTAAAAATTAGTGGAATAATCAGATTTGAATAGGGGTAAAATACCCCGCCTAAAGCCGGGGATAACAAAAATTCATCGAATTTTTGGAACAAGAAATGAAAACATTTCTTTGTAGCCGTCTTGCGTCGATTTTTTGTTATTGATAAAATTTCGGTTAGTTTCTTGTAAATCTTTTTATTCCAGGAGTTTCCTTTTTAATTCGTACATAATATCTTTTTCTATACTTTCTTTATTGTTTTTGAAGTCATCAAGCTTTTCTCTTTCACAGAAATATCTCGTGGGGATATAAAGCTTTCCTGCATTTTTTCTTCCACCACCTTTGGCTCCTTCAAACTTATTCATTAGCTCGAAATAGTTCATATCTGTTTTGTAAGTTCTGATGGACATTTCCACAAAATGTTCATCAAACCCGAATAAATAAGCAGTGCCTATGTTTTCCTCAGTAAGCATCTCATTTGCGACTACAGGAATGGCATCCCTACTATTTTTAACAAAAGTTCCAATGGTGGAAATAATGCTATAATCATTTCCAACCACTTTCTTATCGGGTCTGTTAGATTCTCTAAAATATAGTGCTTTGCCTTTGGCATTATAAAACTCTTTAGTTCCTTTCCTTTTATAAAATTCACTAGTTAAACTATGATTTACTTTTGAAGCAATTGAGGTGAGCATAGAAAAATCAAAATCAGTAGCTCCAAATCTTAAATGGTTAGTGTCTATATTAATTCCTAAGTAAATGAGGTTATATATCTTTTGTAAATTATCATCACTCAGATATTGGTTTGCTCCTTGGTTTAGGTATTCGATTAATATTGAACTTGCTGCACCTACATCCCTGCAATCCAGAAGTTCTCCTCCTGATACATTTTCACAATCGTGATGATCAATTATAGCACTGATTTCATTATCTTTAATTTTGCCTTCCCTATACCATTTGCAATTCATGCCGTGATGGTCAACAAATATAAATTTGTTAAAATACTGGGGATACAGGAATTCTAAGTCTTTTTTATTTCTGTGTTCATAATTCCAGTATAGAACATCGCTTGTAGAAGAAAACCTGTAGGTGTTGTCGTACATTCCAATATTTTCAAGAAATTCTTTGGTTTGGCAATCTGTTTTTCCTGAGAATAAAAGGTATGTATTAAAGTCTTTTCTTTTATTGTCATATGTAAAGCCCATACCTTCAATTATTTTTTTGATTCCAAAACCTAACGCGATGCAATCCATATCAGGATTATCATGCATAATTATCCCGAATCTTGTATCTGGCTCGTGCTCAAGTACAATGTTTTCAAGTTCTTGCCATTTACTCATAAGGTTCAAGCCCTTTTACTGCTAAAAACTGGGCTGGAGAACCCATGTCTTATTTAAAAGTTTTTATTATTTAGTAGTACACGTCTCATAAGGGAAAATAATTATATGTAAATGTTTATTTTTAAAATAATTTACAGAAATAAACTTTTGATACTGATTATATTCTTAATCAATAATCAATTTATGTATTTTTTTATTCTTATTTTTTCATTAAGTCATGTATTATTTTTTCTGCATTTATTTTTTTTAAAAAATTAGAAACATTGGGGTCAAGATATTTTTCCCATTTTTTCCCCTTGTTTATAATCTCTCTAACCTTTGTGGCAGATAGGTTCTTATATTTAGAGGTAAAATCAACACCTGGTGTGAGGATTTTATAATTTTTAGAGTAAATAGTGAAACAACCGATTGTATGCGGATTTCCTGAAATCAGGCAAGTGTGGTTTTGGCTGCTTCCGGTAATTTTTTCAACATGTTTAGCATAATCCTCATCGTGTTTGATATCAGGTATTTTCCTTACTTCTATTAAGTTAGAATTGAATACCAGACCAATCATTTCCTTTACTTCTTCAAATTTGAAAGGGTATTTTTTAGTTCTGAAATCTCCATTATTTCCTATTCCTATTATTATCCTACTGAATCCCTTGGATTTTGTTTTTTCTATTAAATCTATATGACCTAAATGAAATGGTTGGAATCTTCCTATAATTAAGGCTTCTTTTTTTCTTTTTTTTGCATCAGTCATTTTATCTTCAAATAATGGTGTTTGTCAATAATTATAAAAAATAAACTTAATTTTAATTAAAAATTCCTTTTAAATTTTTTTTTAATAGGGAGCTTTTGATTTTATAAAAAGCGAAAATTATATATATTTTCTGATGATGTGGCTATATTATGGCAGATGATGAACCAGCAGTGTTAAAAGGACAAACTTGTCCAATGTGCAACAAGGATACATTGACTTTGACTGAGCAAGAGCGCGAGGTTCCTTATTTAGGGAATGTATTTTTATTCTCGATGCGGTGCTCAAATTGTGGATACAAAAAATCAGATGTTGAATCCTCTGAAGAGAGAGAACCTGTTAAATATACTTTTGATATCGAATCAGAGGATGATTTACAGGTAAGGTTTGTTAAATCAGCCCAGGCTACAGTTAAACTTCCTAGAATTCTTACTATTGAGCCTGGTGTGGCTTCCGTAGGTTACATCACTAATATTGAAGGTTTACTTGTACGAGCAAAAGATGTAATTGAGGCCACCCGTGATAGTACTGAAGATAACGATGAAAAGAAGAAGTGTAGGAAACTTATAAAAAAGTTAATGCGAGTTATGCAAGGGAAAGACCGCTTAAAGATTACTGTAGAAGACCCATCTGGAAATAGTGCTATTATTTCTGAAAAGGCAGTAAAATCAAACACAAAAAAAAAATAGAATCTATAAATAAATTTTAACTGAAAAATTATTGCTTTTCCATATAACCACATTTGCCGCATGTCTTGCGATCCTTATGGTTAGCCAAGAATACTGATGGACCGCACTTAGGGCAAGTCTTATTCTTTCTTTCTAATTTATTGTTATTTACTGAATAATTGTTGCTTACCTTGCTGGTCCTTTTATCGTTTCTTTTTTTCTTACCCAATTTTATTCCTCCTTATTTTCAGGATTTTCTTCTGCAGTCTCTTTTGTCTCCTCTTGTTCAGTTTTTTCTTCTTTACTGTTTTCTTTTTCAGCAGGCTTATTTTTTTCAATAAGATTCTTTCTTTCAAGCTTTTCAAGAGTTTCCCTATCCTTATAAACATGGGCAATAATTTTCATATTTGTTTCCCCGAACCTTGTATAAATGTGCTTTATTATTACTAGTTCAGGTTTAGTCTTTGCTTTCTTGGCAAGTTGCGATAGAACCTCTTTTCTTGAAGGTGTCGCCTTTTCATGATGTGCCCATGCTGTAATTCTTTTCCTTGATAGTAATGGGGTCTCTTTTTCTTTTGTTATTTCGATTTCCATTCTTATTACCTTATTTTGATTGCGAATTCTCCTTTTGTTTCAATTCCCATTTTCTCCGCAACTATTGACCTTTTTGGATCGATGATTAGCACCTTTCCCATCCAATTATTTGCGAAAGTCTCACCCTTACAATTAGGGCATTGGTTACCATCTATGAACATTTTACATTTTTTGCAGACTTTTTTTTTTGTCATTTTAACCTAACTTGATTTGCTTTTAGATGATTGTTTCTCTTCCTCGAGCCATTCTAGTTTGCCCATTCCTTCTTGTCTCATGGTAAGACCTATTTTTGGGTTTGAAATGTCTTTATAACTGACTGCAATGACTCTTGCTCTACACATGTCATCAACCTTAAGATTCCTTCTTGTTTCTTTTCCTAATAGAACTTTATCCTTTCCAAATGAAACATAATCATTCATTGTCTGGGATATGTGAATCATTCCCTCAGCAGGTCCCATTGACATAAATGCTCCAAAATCTGCAATGTCTTTTACTCTACCAAGAATTACTTCTTGCAATTCCGGCTTAAAAGTCAATAGTTCAAATTTAACCTTGTAATAGGGAGCTCCGTCTCCAGGTATTATGACTCCTTTTCCGACTTCATTGACTTTTGAAACATCAATTACAATTCCCAAGGCTTGCGAAATGTAACCTTCATATTTTTTCTTAATCATCTCAATGATTGCTCCATTGAGATCAAGGTTGAATTGGTCTGGTGAGACACGTATATGGTCTTTAATTGTTGTTTTGTAAAACATTTTAATCTGCAATTCCTCTAATTTCTATAAATTTTTTTTGCCTCATATAAATGTACTTTTTTAAACGCCTTTTTAGCCCTAAATCTTGTGTTGCGATTATGTAATCTTTTTTTGAAAGTTCAACAAGAGCATCATCAACATGTTCTTCTCCGGTTTTTATAACTTTAAGATCTTTCCTTTTCAAAAGACCTAAGGCGATTCTTGCTGCGCTTTTGTCTTTCCCTTTACCACTTTGTTCGAGTTTTTCCAATTCTTTTATAGTTCCGCTGGCAACAAACAATTCAACAGGTTTGTAAAATGCATTTTTTATCTCTTCAAAGATATCCACACATTCTTGCCCCGGAATCATTAAAAAATTGGTGTCTAAAATCACCTTTGCTGAATCAGACATCTTGATGCAAAAGTGGACATCTCTTTAAAAATGTATTGTTTTTAATTACTTAAACAGATTCAGCGGAAAGGTCACTTATTTAAAAAGGTTACGAAATTTATTTTATATTTTTCCTTTTTTTTGCTTGTTGCAAGGGTCAGTAGTTAATTCTTCCTCTTGCCTTTTCAGCAAGTTGTAATCTTCTAACAGCTTTCATGTACGCAGCTGTTCTCAGGTCTATATCATTTTCTTTCATAAGTTTGTAACAGTCATAAAAGGCTTCTTTCATTTTTTTGTGGAGCTTTTTATTCGTTTTTTCTTCAGACCATTTTTGCCCACTTAAACCTAAGAACCACTCAAAGTACGAAACAGTTACTCCTCCCGCATTAGCGAGTATATCTGGTAAGATATTTATTCCTCGTTTAGTAAGGCTTTTTTCAGCCTCTATACTAACTGGCCCATTCGCAAGCTCAACAATAAAATCTGTTTTTATTTTATTTGCATTCTTGGTGGTAATTGTGTTTGAGAGCGCTGCAAGGCATAATATGTTTGTCTCAATTGCTAAGAGCTCTTCATGTTTGATTTCTTTATCAAATCCTTTGACTGTTGAGTATTTTTCTTTATATTCAATAAGTTTGTCTATGTCAATTCCTGCTTCATTATATATAGCAGCTGTACTATCAGAGACAGCTATAATCTTTTGTTCTTCAAATCCAAGTATTTTGGCAATGTTTTGTCCTGCATTTCCAAACCCATGAATCGCGACAGAAAGTCCGGTGCTTTTATATCCAAATACATCAAGGGCTTCTCTTAGAACATAATAAGCACCTTTGCTTGTTGCATATTCTCTTGCCTTATTCCCTCCGATAATTTCAGGTTTTCCAGTTACTACAGATGGGCTTTGTTTTCCATTAATCTTATTGAATTCATCCATCATCCAGCCCATTATTTCTGGATTTGTATAAACATCAGGGGCAGGAATATCTTTTTCTGGCCCTATGTCATTTTTAAGTTGGCGTACAAATTCACGGCTTAGAATTTCTAATTCTTCTTTTTCGAATTCTTTTGGATTGATAAGAATACTTCCCTTTGCTCCTCCATAAGGCAAACCCATTAATGCATTTTTTATAGTCATCCAGAATGCGAGGGCCTTTGTGTG
>JBNJGV010000006.1:36143-44925 GCA_051819785.1 Nanobdellota archaeon
GTCTTGCAATATTCCTTTCAAAATTAAAAATATTTAGTAGTGCTGATTTTCATTCAGAACAATATCCTACTGATTCAGAAATTGCAGCTTCTAGTCTATGGCACGCTTATATGTTAGGTTATATTAAAGGTAAAGTGGTTGCTGATTTTGGTGCGGGGACTGGTATCCTTGGAATTGGTGCTCTTTTATTGGGGGCTAGTAAAGTATATTTTGTGGAAAAGGATATTAAGGCGATTGAAATCTTAAAAGAAAATCTTGCAACTATAGATTCTGATTCTTATGAGATAATTCATGGTAGTATTGATGAATTTAAGGAAAATATTGATATTGTTTTACAGAACCCTCCCTTTGGGACTAAAAAAAAGCATGCTGATAGAGAATTTCTTGTGAAAGCTTTTGAATCAGCATCTTTAGTTTTTTCTTTTCATAAAACCAGTACTTTATCTTTCTGTCAGAGTATTGCAAAAGATTATAAGTTTAAAGTAGTTGAGAGAATGGACTTTGAATTTCCATTAAAAAATACAATGAAGCACCATAAATCAAAGATAAAAAGGATAGATGTGAGTTTATTTTTATTTGCTAAAACGAATGAACTAACTTTGTAAGATACTTTATTGGCTTAAAGCAAAAACTTTAAATTACATGAATGTTTAACAGAAAGTATGGATGTAACCGGATTATTATGGATTTTGCTTATAATGGTTTTAAGTGCAATCCCTTTAAATATTGCAGTTAAAATACTGGGGGGAAAGTCCAGTATAGTTAAAGTTATTTTTGCTAATATAATTATTGCAGTTCTGGCTTATTTTATTCAAAGTAAGGTAGGCTCTTTTGTAGGTTTATTATCTTTTGTAGTTATGCTGTTCGTTTACAAAGTAATGTTCGATATGGGCTGGCTCCGTAGTTTTCTTGCGTGGCTTTTGCAGTATGTGTTGATTGTTCTTTTTTTCGTTTTACTAATCTTGGCAGGGATTTTCACACTGGTTTAGATTTATTAATTTTTTAGTCCTTACGATTAGTGTACGTTTTTAACTGTCAAGCATTTTTTTTTAGTTTGGGCCTTTTTTATGTTTAACAGCAGTAAAACCAAAATCTTTAAATATTATTGTAACTTGCAAGTGGTAATATGGGCTTGAAATTAATATCAGTAATACTAGTACTGCTCCTCTTAGCTGGTTGTGGAGCTAGCGGTGAATCTAATGTAGAATTTGAAACTAAACAGAACTATTCTATGCAAAAGTATGAAATCCAGCATAAAGATGGCTATGAGATGGAAGTTTTTAATATAAATCACGAAAAACAAAATGATCTTTTCAAGCAATGGGAAGAAAGACAAATTAAAAAAGAAAATGAAGCCAAGTATGAGATGAAAAGAGATATTTATAGAAGGAAAGATACTGAAAAAAAAAAGGCTGAGTATGAGCTTGAGAAGTATTGCGAATCACTACATTCTAATAGCTGTCTTGAAATGGAATGGATTAAGGATCATAATGGTTGCAGAAAAGTTGAAGTGACCTGTGACGAAAATGATACTGATGATATCTGTGTTGAATATGTGGTCGATTTGAAAGGGGAATATTATCCTGAGGATGAATGCTAAACCACAAGGAGATATCTTAAAATGGGAAGTTTGGAAAATCAATTAATGCATTATTTTCAAAAAAAAACTGGGTTTTCTGTTCAAAATAGTAGTTTAGAGATAGTTAATCAAAAAGGATCTTATGATATCGCTAGCCAGACTGCATTTATTAATAATGACGACTTTTTATCTTCATTTGCTTTGAACTTTATTGGAAGGGGTAGTTTTATAGAAAATTCTGATATTGGTCTAAAAATGAAAGAACTTTATGGAACTAAGGAATTAACTGGTTATAATAACTCAATAAGTGATGCTATGATGCCTTTAGTCCCTTTTAATAATCAACAAAAGTACCATGGGTTTGCTTTATGGACTCAAGATATGTTGCTGTCAAAGCAAAATAGAGAAAAACCTACCTTGGCAGATGGCGAAAGCCTTGTACTTGATTATCTCAAAGACGTTGATGATAAATTTGGCAGGTTTTGTTTTCTTAATGAAATGGGTTTTCCAAGGGATCATACTCAACATTCTGAAATAATCGAACTTTTGCGAAAACTGGGGTATAAGCTGGAAAAAGATGATCTTGTCTTATTGTATGGCTCTAAAAATCCAAGAAGCGATATAGATTTATTTGTTTTATCAGATATGGATACAAATCAAGGATTTAGTGTTGATTATATGGGTTGGCTTGATATATACCAATTGAATAAATCAAGTGTGGATTCTTATATTGAAGTTCTGGATTATAGCGTAGTCGATGCCTTGTTTACTGGAGAGGCTATTTATGGGGGAAAAAATTTTCATGATACATTAAAAAATAAAGTATTAAGCCAGCCTATAGAAAACTCTGCTATTGAGTATAATTTGAAGATGGGTAAAAAAAGGGAAGCTGATTTGTTGGCAAATCCTTCAGGTGGTTTGAGAAATAATAAATTAAGAAAATCTAATATGATTAATTATCTTGTTCACGCGAAAGAACTTTCTAATGGTAGGAAAAATTTAAGTTATAAAGAACTTAAAAATTGTTATAATTTTTATGGATTTTCCAGTTTGTAATGTTTCTGATTTTGACGCTCCTGTTGAATTAAACAAAAGTTATTTAAAAAATTGTTTATTTGTGTTTCCTACAATGGCAATCGAATTATCAAAAAAACCGCATAATCCAATAATTGTTCAAGGGTTTCCCGGCTTTGGACTAGTAGGTACAATTACGACTGAATTTTTAATCAGGCATTGCAAATGTGAGCTAATAGGTAGAAAGTGGTTCGAGGAACTACCTGCTGCTTTAGCAATACATAATGGAGATATAATAAACCCCATAGGTATTTATTATAATGAGGAATATAATTTGGTCATTATCCATTCAATAAGTGCCGGACAGGGCATCGAGTGGAAGATGGCTGATTTTTTACAAGAATTAGGGGATGAGCTCGAAGCTAAAGAGTTTCTTTGTCTTGAGGGAGTGGCTTCGACTCAAGAGCATGATGTGCCTTCTGTTTATTATTACACCACCGATCAGCAGCGTGAAGAATACCTTAAGGATAAAGGTCTCAGCCGATTGAATGAAGGCGTTATGATGGGTGTTACTCCTGCTCTTATGCTTAAGACTAAGCGCCAATTATCTTCACTTTTTGTTGAAAGTCATTCAGAGTATCCGGATAGTAAAGGTGCGGCGGAGTTAATTAAGGCATTGGATAAAGTCCTTAATCTGAAAATAGACCCTGAACCACTACTTGAATCAGCCAAAAAGTTTGAAAAAAACTTCAATAAGATTATTGAACAAAGCCAAACTGCCCAGAAAATATCGAAAAAGAAACAGCTTGATTATCTTGGCTAAACTATTGCATTAATTTTATTTTTTCATAAAATTTTGGTATAATGCATATGCCGCTCCTATATGGCTGACGTTGTAATTGGTGATTATTTTCACAGGAATTTTTTGAAGCATTTCAGAATAATTTTTTCTTTTATGGGTTGTGAATTCTTTCATGAATCCATCAAAAGCCTCGTAATTTTTTCCTGCTATTCCTCCGGCGATGAACAAACCCCCTTTACAAAGTGTTTCCAGTGCGAAATTTTTACAACATCTGGCAAATAATCTGACAAATATTTCATATGTTTTTTTTGCAGTTTCGTCTGTTTGTTTACTTTGAGTTATTTGTTCTGCGCTTTTTTCTCTTCCTGTAAGATACTTGTATATCAGTTCAATTCCTCTTCCTGATACAATGTCTTCATTTTCAGGATGGAATTGAGTATTATTATTTCTTTTTATAAAATCACATATCTCCCATTCAAAGCTATCTGTTGCAACAAAATCACAGTGTCCTCCTTCACTAGGTAAGGGAGTGTATAATTTTTTTGTTTTGTTGTAATACAGGATGCTTGCTCCTAAGCCTGTACCTGCACCCATGACCGCTCTTGCGGCTTCTCTTTTTTTAATTCCATTATGTAAATTATGTATATCTTTTTCTTCGATTATATTTGTTGCATATGAAATAGCCTCAAAATCATTTATCAGGACAACTTTTTCAAGGCTGGTCTTATTCATTATTTCTTGAGTATCTATTTTGATGTCTGCATTAGTCATTGTTGTTTTTTGATGGACCCTTCCTGATTCAATAGGACCAGCAATCGAGAAACATGCCTCTTTTACATTAAATTTATCATTGTTTTCCAAAAGAAAATCATTAATAATATCAACAAAATTTGTTATGTTTTTTGTATAATTATGCTTTAGTTTAACAATTTTAGGCTTGTTCCTTCTAATATCCATAATACTAAGATTAGCGTTTGTTCCTCCTATATCTCCACATAATACATATGACATATTTTATGGTAGCAAAATAGTTAATTTAAATATTTATTGAAAATATTGTTTAAAAATTAATAGAGTAATCAGATTTAAGTCTAGAAAGTGGGCTTAGGATGGTTTAATATAAAGTAATAACTTTTTATTATCTATTATGTATTTAATCAATGTAGGCTTATATTATGTTAGTTTATATTAATATTTTTTTCCTCTAAAATCTATTCAGCAAATTATATTTTAAAGAGAATCTAAATTTTTGTTGTGATGGCCAAATAGCTGATTTGCATTGTTTAAAGCAGGATATTAAGGCGTTGATTTATATTTTTTTCCGAAAACTTTATAAATTAAGATTAAATACTCTTTATAAATTTAATCAAATTTGAACATATATTTAATTATATTTATAGGAAAATTAAGACAACTGGAGGTAAACAAATGGTTCATTATGTAAAAAAATGTCCTGAATGCGGTGGTATAAATCTTTTTTGGAATAAAGAAAAAGGGGAAGTAATATGCAAAGAGTGTGGACTAGTTATTGAAGATAAAATGGTTGACTTCGGTCAGGAATGGAGGGAATTCGAAGACGATAAAGGCCAGCAGAAAAGAAGGACCGGAGCGCCTATGACTTACACCCAGTACGATAAGGGTCTTGGCACTGAAGTAGGTAGAAAGGCTGATTTGTACCAATTGAAGAATAAAGAAAGAAATAAATATTTCAGATTAAGAAAATGGCAGTATAGGATTTCAACAGCTATTGAAAGGAACCTTAAGCTTGCTTTGGCTGAATTAAAAAGAGTTAGTTCTTATTTGAAGTTACCTGAATCTGTTGAAGAGGAAGCTGCAAGAATTTATACACTCGCAGTCCAGAGAGGATTGGTAAGGGGCAGGAGCATGGAAAGTGTTGTTGCAGGGAGTCTTTATGCAGCTTGTAGAAGGCATGACGTCCCTAGAACACTTGATGAATTAAGTGAAGCTTCTGGTATTGAGAAAAAAGAAATTGGAAGGACTTATAGGTTTGTTACTAGAGAATTGGGCATAACTATTCTTCCAAGCAACCCTGCGGATTATATTGCTAGGTTTTCTTCTTCTTTAAATCTTAGGGCTGAAACACAATCAAGAGCAATTGAGATTCTTGAAACAGCTCAAAAGTCAGAGCTTACATCAGGTAGAGGGCCTACAGGTATTGCAGCAGCCGCCCTTTATGTATCTGCTTTGATTCATGGCGAGAAAAGAACTCAAAGGGAAGTGGCTGATGTTGCAGGGGTTACTGAGGTAACCATTAGGAATAGGTACAAAGAACTGCTTGATGAGCTTAACCTCGAAAAAGAAATTAAGAAGTCAAAGAAAAAGAAAAAGGTCAAGTAGTTTTTTTATTTATATATTAAAATGAAAAAACTTTTTTTTCTTAGTAAAGAAGATTTATCTATGTCTCGGGCTGAGTTAACATATTATTTAGGAGAAAGAGTTGAGTTTTTATCCAATCTTGGTTTTGCCAGCGCAATTCAAAGCGATTTTGATAGACTTGCTATGACAAAAAGTGTGGGAAATTTTCTTTTTAAGTGCCCTGTAAACAGGATTGAAGAATTATCTAAGAAGTTTAATTGGACTAAGTATTGTGTTAAAGATTTTTGTGTAAGGAGCATTAAGCTGGACGATACTCATATTGACAAAAAAACTATAGCAGGTATTATTCACAAGACTGCAGGGCTGCCTGCTAAAATGAATAAGCCAGATTCGCTTTTTGAAATTTTTGGATACAAAGGTATTGCTTATTTTACTAAAAGGTTATGGGTAAACACTGATAAATTTAATGAGAGAAAGGCTCATAAAAGGCCTATGCCCCATCCTACTTCAATACATCCTAAGCTTGCAAAAGCATGTGTTAATCTAACTGGTGTTAAAAAAGGTATGATTGTAGACCCCTTTTGTGGAAGCGGCGGAATATTAATTGAAGCGGGTTTAATGGGGTTAGAAGTTAAGGGTTATGATTTATTAGGCAGGATGTTGTCTATGTGTGAAAAGAATCTTTTACATTGGGGTATAAAGGATTATAGTTTATTTGAAAAAGATGCTTTGCTTTTGGAGAATTGTGATTATATTGTGACTGATCCCCCTTATGGCCAAAATACATATGTTGCTGATCTCAAAGCATTATATGATTCTTTTTTAGCTCGGTTGAGAGAGTGTTTAATTAAGAGGGCTGTTATTATATTTCCAGATTCTTATGATTTCTATGAAGGCTCCAAAAAAGCGGGTTTAAAGATAGTCCAAAAATTTGATTGGTATATCCATAAAAGAATGACACGTAGGATTGTTATTCTTGAAATTGATCAATAAAGTGCTGTGTTTTTTCAAGGGTGTATTTGGTTTCTAATATATTTGGTGGGTTTCCTTCTCTTGTAAATCTCTTTGTAAGTTCATCTATTTTTCTTAACTCTTCTACCATTACAAGCTCTTTTTTTTCACATATTCTGTCAAGCAGTTTTGAAAGTGATGTAGGCGGCTCTTCACTAAATAATTCCCGATAAATATTAATTAGCATGTTTCTTATGACAAGCCTGCATTCAACTACAGCATATCCTAGTGGATGTCTTGCTGTCTTAAGATTGTAATTGGTTTTTGTTTCCCTGTTGTAATAAGGATTTTCTTCTTTAGACTGGTCTTTAAATGCACTGAATATACTTTTACATTCTTCTATTTCTTCTTGACTATCTTGTTCAGAATATAATTCCTCTTCATAAATTTGGAATAAATCAGAGTTTTCTTGTTCATAATTGTTTATAGCAGTAATATAAAGCTTTTCATCAACTATTGAAAATTCAAACCCATCAAATTCAATCTCGTTAAAGACTTTTCTTATTACAGCAGAAAGCTCCTCAGGAGATTCAATCTTTGCTTTAGATACATATTCTTGCGGCATGTCTTCTATGGTTATTGTTTGGTTTTTAACACTTGCAAGAATATTTTGTTCATTCTTTACTATCTCCAATAGTTCAAGGGTTTCATAGTCAAATTTGTATATATCTTCGGAATTACTTAGTTCATCTGCGTAATATCCAAACACTATTTCTATAAACAAGTTATTATCCTTGATATATGCTTTTCCGGATATATCTGGCTCTATTGTTTTTTGGATTGTTATAGAGACGCCTTTGTCATTTAAGTTATTTTTTAATCTTTTTTCCAGGGATTTGTTTGAATAGTGAAGACCATAAGAAGAAAGAATCGCTTCTAGTAATTTATCAGGACTTGAAATATTATACATAGAAACACCACTATCAATATAATTGACTGGTCCAGACATAAGTTCTACTAAGGGATAGGTCTCCTCGCCAATGAATGAGTCAAGCAAGTCGTCCTCTGTAACATTGAGTGCCTGATATGATTCGGTTATTGCTGATGTTACTTCTTCAGGTATAGTAGACTCAATAATTAGTTTTTGTATTTGGTTTGCGATTTCCTGGGTCTTTTCGGGTTCATCATTTTTTAACGTACTCAAAAGATTCAGTATCTTTCTATGTAAATCATTATGTCCAATTACATAGTCAAATACTTTACTAGTTATAACAAAACCTTCAGGGATGTTAAATTTATCTGAAAGTTTGGCTAAAGCAATCGCTTTGTTGTCTACTATTTTACTATGGTTGTCGTTAAGTTTATTTAAAGAGACCAAAGGCATGGAGCTGAAAGCAAAGTTAGAAGTATTTAAATTTTACTGAATGTTAATGTGCGAAATTGTATAATAACATTTAAATAATAGTGGTGTTTAATCAAAACATATTGATTTAGCTAGGTGAGGGTATGGAAAAACAGAAGGATAAAGAAGAGTATGCTATTGTCTTGGATTTTTTGCCTAATGGTTATCCTTTTGAGAGGAGCTCAAGTAATCAGAGCAATCCAGTTGTCCAGGCAATGGGGAACAGATTTTTCACTTTATTAGAGGTAGCTCCGAAAAAAGGTGTTTTTTTCCAACCCTTAGATAAAATTTATATCGGTAGTGGAAAACGGGAAAAGGTTCATCATATTGTTGGAAAACTTCCCATATCAAAACTTACTGGTACTGCCAAAAAGGAACTTGATTTCGTTATTGAAGATATTGTAAAAAATAATGAAAAAAATTTTGTTGATTTTTTTAACATTGCTCGTCCTCTTAGTACTAGGATGCATCAGCTTGAATTATTGCCAGGTGTTGGAAAAAAGCATATGTGGCAGATAATAGAAGGAAGAGATGAGAAAGAGTTTGAGAGCTTTAATGATATCCGTGAGAGGGTAAAGCTTTTGCCGAATCCTATGAAGACAATTATTAGGAGGATAAAAAAAGAACTTGAGGGAGATGAAAAGTATAATCTTTTTGTCGATTCGTAAGTTTTATAAAATATTTCTAAATTTCAATT
>JBNJGV010000007.1:0-39101 GCA_051819785.1 Nanobdellota archaeon
TGGGTTTTTTTCATTTTACTTATGGTTGGCTGAATTGAGTATTTGCTCTAAATCAGAAATTTATCTTAAATTTTTCTATTTCATACGTTTTTTGCCTTAAAAGGCAATTTAACAACTTTCCAATATTCTTGGCTTCATTATAAGCTGTAATACCTACTGAGATTTCCATCTCATTAGATACTATTCTTTATTTTAAAAATTATTGCTTTAGTAAAAAGATTTATATTAATATAAACACCCGATAACTTATAGAACACGTTTACCTTTTTCTCCAAGTTTCTTTCGCCAAGATACATTCTTAAAAATTATTAATAATTTCACAACTAATTAATTAATTAATGAATGAATAAATATATTTTTATAAGAATTATAAATTAAGTGTATAATAATGAATTTGTATTCTATTAAAAATCTACGTAAATTTGGTTTACAATGGCATGTCACTGAAAGATGTAATTGGAACTGTAAACATTGCTACCAAAGTAAAGATATTAAGTAGGAAGTATCTTATGATGAATTAATTGAATTTTTAAAGCAATTTATTTATTGCATTAGAAAATGGAACCTAAAAAAAGATAATGTGAAATTAAATATTACTGGAGGTGAACCTTTCATTAGACCAGATTTTATGAGATTTTTATATGAGGTAAGCAAAGCCTCTCATCTTTTTAACTTTGGCATATTATCCAATGGGAGTTATTTGGATGAAAGAATTGTGAAGTTTTTAAAGAAAATAGGTCTTCGCTCATATCAAGTAAGTCTTGAAGGATTAAGGAAAACAAATGATTCAATACGTGGTGAAGGTTCTTTTGATAGTGTTATTAACTCTATTAGATTATTAAGAAAATATAATATCATACCTGTTGTTTCTTTGACGTTAACACGAAGCAATTCCCATGAAATCTCACACTTAGCAAATATCCTATATAAATCAGGAGCAAGCGTTCTTGGTGCCAGACGAATGGTTCCAATAGAAGGAGGCAAAGATTTGGAAGATGATTTGCTTAATGCAAAACAACTTAACTACTTGTATAAAAAGCTGATATTTTATAATAAAGCAATTTCAAAACAAAACAAAAGATTCAGATTTTCTTTTGGATGTGAGACAGGTATTTTTAATGAAGAACTTGAAAAAGAAGGATTAAGCAAAGAAAGGTGTGCAGTTATTGACGGTAGTATACTTTGTTTAATGCCTGATGGAACAATTTATCCCTGCAGAAGACTTCCTATTAATGTAGGTAACATAAAAAATAAATCTCTTCTTGATATTTGGCAAAATTCAGAAATAATTCAGAAATTAAGGGATACAAACAAGATTAATGATTTTTGCAAAAATTGTAATTATTTTGACTCTTGTTTAGGTGGAGCTAAATGTATTACTTATGCTTCCACTGGAAATTTATTTTCTCCAGATGTTAATTGCTTAAAGTATGAAAAGTATAAAAAAATATATAAATGAGTTCACATACAATTATCTCTAATGAATAGCATGATTCCAACCATAAAAAAGAGAGTGAACTCATTCTTATTAGCTGAAGAAGGAAAAATATCTAAAAAAAATTTGTTAAGGACTGGAACAGTACTAGCAGGGGTTTCTGGACTAGTTATAAGTTCTGCAGCAGTTCTAAGCCATCAAAACCATTTTACAGGGTCTGAAGATGGATGTGTAGGACACACCAGCCACGGAAGCCACTCGAGTCATTCAAGTCATGGAAGTCACGCAAGCCACTCAAGTCATAGTAATCACGCCCCTTGTCCATGTGGTTATTAAGAGATAATAATTCAAATGTCTCTACCAAGCTTTAAAAAAAAGCAAGTTCGTTTCTTTTAGGTGAAGATGGCAAAATTTCAAAGAAAAAAATAATTATTCTTTATAAGTGTCGCATTAGTATTAATAATCCAATATATTTTTTTATCTTGATAGCAGTTCCCCATAGTTTCCAAAGCTTTTTTTATGTTTTTTTTATTCAAGAAAGGCTCTCCGCCATAAAGACTTAGCATAAGATACTCTGAACCACTTCCCTGTAGACTTATTATTGCATCCACTGCTTTAATAATATCATCAGAACTCAAGTAACTAACACTTGACTTATAATTCTTAAAATGGCATTGTGGACAATCAAGATTACAAGCAGATGTAACATTAATTCGGTGTAAACAAGGTTCGGATTCAAATAAATAGAAAGTCCGACTAAAAAATTAATACAAATATAACAAGCCAGAAATTATTTTTCCTTCAGCCTTTTTTTCAGATTATTTATAGAACTTTCATATCTAACGAACTTTTCGGGATATTCCCTCATAAGCTCTTCTGCCTTTTCAAGAAATTTTTGGGCAAGCGTGTAATTACCAAGCTCTAAATAATTACCAGCCAAGCCTATATACCCCGATGCTTTCTCTGGAAATTTCTGAGTAGCCCTCTTATGATAAAATATTGATTTATTATAGTTCTTAGTGCTATAATAGACTTCACCTAAACCAATAAGAGCCAAATCAGGCCTGGTATTATTTGCCCTATTGAAGTTTTCAATAGCTACTTTATAATTTTCTAATCTCAAATGCACATAACCCAAGCCAGCAAATAAATTTCCATTTGTTGAACCCAAATTTTTAGATTTATTAAAATACATTAGTGATTTATTAAGCATCCCTAATTCATAATAACACCAACCCTTTCCCTCTAGAGCACGATTAAAATTTTCATCGTATTTTAGTGCTTCTTCAAAAGCTGATAGAGACTTATTTAAAGAACCAATCTTAAAATAATTCCACCCTAACCAATTATTCCTTTCAATGCTAGCTGCAGAGGCTTTTAAGATTTTTATTGACTCATTGAATTGCCCAGAGCTATAAAGGTCAGTTGCTTTTTGTATAGGGCCTGATTGTTTGGGATTTGAAAGTGTATTATCAGCAAGCTGACTATTATTCCCTTTATATAGAAAAAATGAGACAATAACTAACATCATAGCAACAAGAACTAAAAGCATCATATATTTTTTTTTTTTTGATTCCATTTTTTGTAGAAACTATATGTTTTTCTATAAAAATCTTTTGTTTTACCTTCCAAAGCTTATAAAAAGCAAAAAAGAGTGTAAGACATAAACGCACCAGTTTTTTATAGAGTTATATGCTCTATTCAAATCAAAGATTATACAAAATATTTTGTCAAGCCTTTAGTAAGAAAAATTAATTTTTCATTTGAAAACACTTTTTAAAATATTTTTTAAAAACAGCAAAATTTATATAATTTTGATAATTAAGGTCAAGTATGGCAGACGAAGAAATTAACAACCAAGAAAAAAAAGATTATAACAAAGATTTACATAGTGAAGATACTGAAGAAAGAGATGTGTACAAAGATGAATACAGGGATCACTTAACTGAAGATGATGAGATAAGTCCTGAAGAGGAAGGCTTCATGAAAGGATATGAAGAAGATTCAGAAGAAAATTAAATAGCCCTTATTCCAAGCAATTTATTAATATCTTTAAAATTTTCTTTATATATATAAGCAGAATCAGAGTAAATGGTAAGAGCTTCTCTATCAACATTTATGGATTCTGCTACATAATCCTGCAAAACACTTAATTGGTATATGTTAGCAGGAAATCCCACGAATAAATTATTACTCCGAACAACTGCAGTTGCTCTCAAACCGTTCTTAGTCAGATTAAACATACAACAAACAAGAGATGGTTTTTCATTAAGACTTATGTTAGAATCTACTAAGGGATTCCACAAGGTTATAACTCCGGATTTTTCATTACCTTTGCTTTCTTTTAGCAAAGGAATCAGATAAGAATTTATCTGGTCAACTTCATTGTTAAAATGAAAAATCCTCTGGCCATTAGTAAAGCCATAACTTGGATTCCTTTTTTTTGCAAGAATTATACTTCTTATTTCTTCAACATCCGGATATACCCAGCTATTTGATTCTGAAAGGGTTTTGATAGGTAACAGTATATCTTCCTGAGGCTTTGAGATATTTATATTAAGATTATTGCACTGCCTGCACTCACTAGCCTTAATTCCTGAATCTATCCCATTATCAATTATATATTTAATACCCATTCTCCAGGCATCCATTGTAGTAACAGCTTTTATTTCACCCATTTTCAATAAAATTTGTAAGTTTCAATTCCCCCGAACTTTTGTTGCCGACATCATAGCAAAACAAAGGTATTTTGTAAAGATTGACGATCAAGTCAAGTTCTCTTACAACTTCCGAAGGCTTTATTTGACCCCTTCTTACTAATCTAGCCCTGTCCCCTCCATCGAAAGTTGAACCAATCTCTTCTTTGTTTTTCATAATTTCTTTGAGAGAACCGCTATAAAGCTCTCCAATATCATTGATTTTTGTTTTTCTATAATCTTTTTCACTAAATTTTTCCTTTGAAAAACCGCTGAAAGCGCATGAAAACGCAGCCTTGAATTGCGTGGGCATACCACAAGCCCTGTAAATTGATTCCTGAGTAAGACAAAAATCAGTGACTTCTTTTCTTGTACTCTTAATTAGATTAACCACTAATTGCTGATCTAAATCCGGCTGTTTCCAGCCATAATTCCAGAATCTTATATAATTTCTTCCTATGTTAAAAAATTCATTGGGACTTGTAGTATTTAACCTTAAAATATTCCGAAAATATTCTTGTGCATGGGCACGTTGAGCACTGTTTGCCAAAAATAAAGACTTCATTGAGTTGGATATTATTTTTCTGAACTCATCCATTTTACGCACCTTTTGGAAAAACCTTCTCACATCCACAGCAATAGAACAAAAACCACACACAACCCCTTTACTATATTGCACATATTTGTTTTTGTATTGTTCCCAATCCTTTGAATCAAAAGTATAAGGGCCCGCCCTGCCGACCATATGAGGTGCTGGTTGAAGATCTTTATTTTTTATATAAAGTGGTACACTTATCTTCTCAAATAATTTAATTACATCTTCAAAAAAATACCAATGGTTTTGTATATCCTTGGTAGTCACTTCAAAGATAAAAGTAATTCTGTCTTGTTTTATGGACTTATATGTTTCAAGGAGCTGTAAAATACCTTTCCCGTCCCGCATATTTTTTATATCTATTACCAAAGTCACATATCTTCCATAATCATGGCACTCAAGAGCTAAATCACGCAAAAAAGCATTTACTTCCCTTTGTTCACTTACCTGGACAATCCTTTCAAAATCATTTAAGCATACAACATCATTGACATTAGAAAAACAATCAACCACTGTCCTGAAAAGCTCGTTTATACTAAATTTATCTGACTGTATAAGTAAAGCATTAACTCTTGAGATCCATGTATCAGGTTCATATTTAAAGACAATATTTTTATGCTCATAGCCTTCTATAGGCATGGCTCTTAAATGTGGTTTAGAAATATAAAGACGCTTTTTTTTCTTTCTGAATACTAACTCTTCACCCTCTCTTAAATTCAAGGTAAAATATTTCCTTCCTTTGCTACCTATTTTAACAACAGAAAGCAATTCTTCTTCCACCAATTTATTAAGATGATACAATATATTCCTATGAAGCTTTTTTTTATACTCTGCTTGTTTTGCAATTTCATGCCTGTTGCCAAAATAAGTTGAACTATTGTCTTCTGGAAAAATTGCCTGTACAATCTGGCTTGTAGCAAATTCTTTAGTAGGGTTATCTCTGAATAATTTTAATATACTATATTCAGTATTATGCATATAATTTATGTAGATATCTTAAAATATAAACTTTTTTGTTGTGGGTTCAAAAAATAATACTTCCAAAGCGATACTTTTAAAAAAGGTTCAGAAAAAAGCTGAATCTGTCAGTAGAATTTCTTAAAGTATTTTTATATTAAAGTAATGCTTTACTGAACCCATTAACTTATGGGGGGTTAGAAAAAATG
Organism: Nanobdellota archaeon; assembly: GCA_051819785.1. GTDB lineage: Archaea > Nanobdellota > Nanobdellia > Woesearchaeales > DSVV01 > CAZBGG01. The sequence continues at coordinate 5,893 of JBNJGV010000007.1, forward strand.
ATTTCAAAAAAAGAATTACTTTTTGTAAGTAGTTTGAGGAAATCCGCTAGGAAAAATTTGACAAAGATTTCAAAAGAGTTGAGCATCCCGGTCTCGACACTTTTTGAGAAACTAAAAAAGCTTGAGAAAGCCTTGATTGTGAAACACACTGCACTTCTCGACTTCAATAAGCTAGGGTACACTACAAGAGCTAAGATCCTATTGAAAGTGAATAAAAAAGACAAGGATACAATCAAAGAAGCACTAACAAAAAGCGAACATGTGAACTCAATATACAAAATAACAAATGGATATGACTACCTGGTAGAAGGCATCTTTAAGTCTCTTAAAGAACTAGAGGAATTTTCAGAGAAGCTAGAAGAGAGGTTTTCCATTACAAAAAAGAATGTTTTCTTTGTAATCGACGACATAAAAAGAGAAAATTTTTTATCTAATGTGGAGTTAACAAAACTTACAACAGATGAATAAAATACCCAAAATGCGAGAAACAATGGCTAACAAAGACTTATGTATGACTCTTTACATGGGAAGCGAAACTGAGACAAAAACAGCCAATATAACTCTGGAAGATAAGCTCCCCGGAGCTTTACGCTTCCGGAATACACTCTACACACCACAAGCCTGGAAATTGAATAGTGCAGGATATAACACTGGTTACTCTAATATAAATCCATCTGACTTCAACAAATATTCTTACAATTTACAACAGGATTTTCCAGAAATAATTCCAGAAAATAGCTTTGCTTTAGCCAAAGACTGTCATGACAGAAAAGCCCCAATAATATTTTATAGTAATAAAAGCCTGAGCCCTGAACAACTTAACAAAAAAGATATGTCAGAGCTGGTAAAGAAAATTGAAAAGAAATTGCCAATATTAAAAGGGGCAGTAGCAATAAAGGAAAAGCAATACACTAAGAAAGAACACTATAAGCCTGAATCAACCCATGTGCTTATGGAAGAGAGTAATCTACCAGAATATATAATCCCTGTTAATGGAAAAAATGTGACAGGGACATACTATCCTGCTCTGAGAACTAACTCAACTTGTTGCCACGAGAAAGGTAATTTCTCGAAAGTGAACGGGGATTGTTCAGGGAAGCCAGGACAAATAAACCTTGATTATCCTGCAGAAATGATAATGATTCGCGAAGGAAATTCTGACTCAGTCATTGTATACATGAAAAAAGAAATGGAAAAAGAGCTTTTAACTCTTCATGACCCTCGCTCAGAAATAAGAAATTCAATATATATGATGCACAGGCATCTTTCAGAGAAAATTTAATAAATCCTAAGAAATCTTGTCAGATTATGAACATTTCAAACGCTTCAATTATAGGAATAAATAAATCAGCTACCATTCTTACAGGCCTAATTGACAAATATCAAGGGATACTAGAAATAATAAAATGGCTTGTAGGCGGTCTCTTTGGGCTTTACGTAATTATTTTAGCAGCTAAGTTATATGAACTCTGGTCTGTTAAAAAAATTCTTAAAGAGCTTAAGAGTTCCATAAAAAAACTTGATAAAAAAATTGATAGGCTTGAAAAGAAAAAATGAAAGAATTTAAAGAACAACTAATAAATAACTTAAAAGAATATATCCCACAAATCAGCCCTGAACAGATTGAAATCCCCCCTGATAGTTCTATGGGAGATTTTGCTTATCCATGTTTTCAGCTATCTAAAATAAAGAAAAAACCTCCTGCAAAGATTGCAGAAGAATTAAAGGAAAATATAATAATTAGAAAACCATTCTTAAAAGTAGAAAATAAGGGCCCATACCTTAATTTTTTTATTGAACCTGCTTGCCTTGCAAAAGAAGTTCTATGCAACGAAAAAGCTATCAAAAAAACTGACAAGCCATTGAATATAATGATTGAATATTCATCCCCTAATACAAATAAGCCTCTGCATCTCGGACATTTAAGAAATATAATTCTCGGAAGCACAGTATCGACAATTGAAAGGACACTTGGAAATAATGTTACTGAAAGTTGCCTGATTAATGATAGAGGGATACACATATGCAAATCAATGCTAATGTATATAAAATATGGTAAAAATGAACCTAATAAAAAACCTGATTTTTTCGTAGGAGACTTTTATGTAATGTTTAATAAAGAAGTACAAAATAATCCACAACTAGAAGACGAAGCGCAAGAGCTGCTAAGAAGGTGGGAAGCGAATGACCCAGAAGTTGTACAAATTTGGGAAAAGATGAACAAATGGGCTATTGAAGGGTTTGAACAGACATATAAGACCCTAGGAATAAACTTTGATAAGTTTTATTATGAAAGTGAAATTTACAAATCAGGCAAAGATATAGTAAAAAAGGGTTTGCAGGAAAATAAGCTGCAAAAAGAAGACGGAGCAATAATTGCTGATATGCAAGATGAAAATCTCGGAAAAAAAGTGCTGATTAGAAGTGATAATACATCGATTTACATGACTCAGGATATATATCTGGCAAAAAAGAAATTCGAGGATTATAATCTTGATAAATCAGTTTATGTCGTAGGAAGTGAACAAGAGAGACATTTTAAACAATTATTTAAAATCCTCGAGATGCTGGGTTTAGGAAGCAGTGAAAAATGCTATCATCTTAGCTATGGAATGGTATACCTTCCTGAAGGCAAGATGAAATCCAGAGAAGGGAATGTAGTTGATGCTGACAACCTGATAGAAGAGGTTTTGAGTCTAGCCAAAGAACAGATTAAAAAAAGGCACTCAATAACTACAGAAGAGCTGGAAAAAAGAACAAGGGTAATAGGAATAGGTGCACTGCGTTTCCTGCTTTTAAAGACTGACCCCACAAAAGACATCATCTATGACCCTGCCCAATCAGTTTCTTTTGAAGGAGAGACCGGCCCATATGTCCAGTATGTATATGCAAGAATTTCTAGCATTATAAGAAAAGCAGATTGTGAACTCAAAAATATTGATTATGATTGCTACAACAAAGAAGAAAACAACCTTATAAAACAACTTGGAAGATTTAATGAGATAGTACAAGATGCCAAAAAGCATTATAGGCCTTCAATGATATGCCGCTATCTGCTTGACCTCTGCCAAGAATTTAATGAATATTACCATAAAATTCCTATTCTAACAGCGCAAGAAGAGACAAAAAAAGCAAGACTTCTCCTAATAGATAAAATCAGAGAAACTATACAAAAAGGCTTGGCACTTCTTAAAATAGAAGTCCTTGAAGAGATGTAAATAGTATTACTACCCAAAAGAGACTATAAAATATAAAAATTTAAATAGTAGTTATTACTCAGTAGTTAATATGCGTAAAAAAGTGACAACAAAGAGTGATGAAGTAATAGTAATAGAACCATACGAAAATTACGCCAAACTTTAAATAGGGTATGTGGAGTGTGAAGCTTTCATTTCACCCCTCCTTTTTTCCCCTCTTAAAAAAGTCCACATACCCTTTTATTTTTAAAATGATGCCAAAATTAATTAATGAAATAAAAAGGAAATTTAATTCAGAAGTGACTTATTACTGGGTAGGTCCAAACTCTAATCCACTTAAGGAATATGGAGTTAAAGACCTCAAAAGATAACACCTTAATTTCACTTTAATGGAACAAACCTAAAACTTCCTTTCTCTTCCTTTCTTAGATAAGAATCATTCTTTACTGCTTTAATCATAATCTGGGTTCCCTTTCCCACTGGAGCAACTATAATCCCACCATTTTTCAATTGCTCAACCCATGAACCCATCATAGCAGGTGAGGCGCATGTAACTATAATCCGGTCATACAAAGCCCTTTGTGGATAACCTGATTTGCCGTCTTTACAAATAACTTTCACTTCTGAGCCAAAAACCCTTAACCTTTGCTTTGCTTTTTGTGCAAGAGCTGAATTATATTCGACCGTAGTCACACTGCCATTTACCCCAACTATATGCTCGATTAATGCCGCATTCCAACCTGAACCCGCACCAATTTCAAGAACATTATGACCTTTTCTGAGCTCTAAAAGCGATAACATAAACGCTACTGTAAAGGGTTGTGAAATTGTCTGTTCTTTTCCTATTTGAACGGGAAAGTCACCATAAGCTTCACTCAGAGGTACTGATTTGTCAAGAAATTTATGTCTTGGTACTTTCCTGAATGCATCAATAATGTATCTATCATTGATCCCATATGCTTTTACAGTTTTTACCATTTCATCAATAAATACACTTGAATCTTGCATATTGCAAAAAGAAAATACTCAAGATTTATTAATTATTTTGAAATCACTAAAAATACTAAAAAATGAAAGAAAAAATCAAAACCCAAACTATATCGATTATTGCAGCAATGTCTGAAAATAAAGTTATAGGAAATAATCTAAAAATACCTTGGAATATCCCCGAAGAAAAGAAAAGATTCAAAGAACTAACTCTTAACAAGACTATAATTATGGGAAGAAAAACTTTTGAATCAATCGGAAAGCCCTTGCCAAAAAGAAATACAATCGTCCTTTCCAGACAAAAAAAACTAAAGATTCCATCATGCAAAGTAGTAAACAGAATTAAGGATGCCTTAGATTTATGCGAAGATGAAAATGAGATATTTATTGCGGGAGGAGCAGAAATCTATAACGAGTTTCTCCCGATTACTGATAATATCTATCTAACAATAATCCATAAGAATTTCCTTGGAAATATTTTCTTTCCTGAATTCCATAAAGATTTCAAAATAATTCATTCCAGACCGATTGAGGCAGAAATACCATACACATATAATAAATTAAGACGAATAACCCCGAAAAGATATAAACTACGTTAATATGCTACAAACAAAGCATAAAAACGAAAAATATTTAAATAAAACATATTTACAGCAGACTAAGATTTCTGTTGAAAAAAGAAAATCTACACTTCTAGGTGTATTTTATGGTAGACAAAGAAAACATGTTAAAAGGAACCACTACATTGGGTATTAAATGTAAAGATGGAGTAATATTAGCGGCGGACAAGAGAGTGACAACCGGAAACCTTATAGCCGGGCAACTTCAGAAGATTTTTGAAATCAGTGACAATATGGCTATCACTACTGCCGGCGGTGTTTCTGATAACCAGCTTTTGACAAAACTGATAAAAGCTGAAATAAAACTTAAAGAGGTAAGAACGAACAAAAAGACCAGCCTAAAAGAGGCAGCAAATCTCCTTTCACAATTAGTTTACAACAATGTAAGAAAAATGTCAATGATACCAGGAATTACACACCTCTTACTAGCAGGCTCTGATAACTCAGGCAACCACTTATACGAGATTTACCCAGATGGGTCATTGAACAAATATGATAAATTTGTTTCTTCAGGTAGTGGGAGTACCATGGTCTATGGTGTTTTAGAAACCCTTTATGATGAAAACATGAATGGAGAAGAGTGTGCTGATTTAGCTATAAAGGCACTCAATGCAGCAATCAAAAGAGATAGTGCCTCAGGTGATGGGTTTGTCATAGTCAAAATTACAAGTGAAGGCATTGAAAGGATTGCTGAAAAAGATATAAAAGTGAAATTTGAAAAATAAAATGATTCTTTACTTTTTTATTTATTTAAAATTCTAAATGTGGTAAAAATGACCAGTAGTATTATAAAAGAAATTATGAAATATGTCCCTAACGATAAAGTAAGTGACGCATGTTTTGAAGCAGCAAATATAGTTCTTTATTCAAAGGATAAAGAATTTTGTTTTAACAATGAAAAAACAATTAAAAAGGCAGTTCATGAGATTAAAAAAAGAGTTGAGCTAAGACCTGACCCTTCAATAACTTTAGACATTGAAAAAGCAGAAGATACAATCAGGAGCATTATCCCTGAAGAAGCAGGCATTGCCCAAATCCTTTTTGATAATCAAAGATCAATAGTAATAATTGAAGCTGAAAAACCAGGAATAGCAATAGGTAAACAAGGCTCCATTCTTAGAGAAATTAAAGAGAAAACATTCTGGGTACCCGTTATAAGGCGTACCCCGCCTATAAGAAGCCAACTAATTGAGAATATAAGAGGGGTAATATACCAAAATAGTGATTATAGGAGAAAATTCCTGGACAAAGTCGGCCACAGGATATATGATGGCTGGATAAGAGGGAAAAAGCATGAGTGGATAAGATTATCTGCTCTGGGTGGAGGAAGACAAGTCGGTAGAAGTTGCTTTCTTTTGCAGACACCTGAATCAAGGATATTGCTTGATTGCGGGATAGATGTCGCTCTTGAAGAATCATACCCTCATCTGGAAGCTCCTGAGTTTAAAATTGATGAACTTGATGCAGTAATTATAACCCACAGCCATTTGGACCATTGTGGATTTGTCCCATATTTATTTAAGTATGGTTATAAGGGGCCTGTATACTGTACTGAACCAACAAGAGATATAATGGCATTATTGTGTCTGGATAACATAAAAATAACCCATTCCTCTGGTAAAGAGCCAATATATTCAATAGATGATGTAAAAGAAATGGTGAAACACACAATTGTACTTGAATATGATGAGGTTTCTGATCTTACTCCGGATATACGAATGACACTGCACAATGCAGGTCATATAATCGGAAGCTCAATGTGCCATATAAACATAGGAAATGGATTGCATAACTTCCTATATACAGGAGATATGAAATACGGCTACACAGAAGTTTTAGAAAAATCATTGACAAAATTTCAGAGACTCGAAACACTTATGATTGAAGGTACATATGGGGGCAAAAATAACAATCCTGAACCAAGAAAGGAATCTGAACAAAGATTCAGGGATACTATTACAGGAACAATAAACAGGAAAGGCAAAGTACTCATTCCAGTACTAGGAGTAGGAAGAGCACAGGAAATGCTCTTACTTTTAGATAATATGTACAAAGAAGGTCTTCTTGATAATATTCCGGTTTATATCGATGGTATGGTGTGGGATGTGACTGCTATTCACTCTGCATATCCTGAATTCTTAAACTCTAAAGTCAGGAAACTAATATTCCACAAAAATGAAAACCCGTTCCTTTCTGAAAATTTTAAAAAGATAGGTTCTAATAAAGAAAGGCAACAAGTAATCGAATCAGGTGAACCAGGAATTTTCCTTGCAACATCAGGTATGCTTGTAGGGGGGCCAAGTGTAGAATATCTTAAAGCATTCGGTGAAAACAAAAATAACAGCCTTATATTTACATCATATCAAGGAGAAGGCTCTCTTGGTAGAAGAATCCAAAGGGGAGAAAGGGAAATTGGTTTTGCAAATGGGAACAAACAGGACATTTATACCCTGAAGATGCAAATAGAAACTATTGAAGGCTTCACTGGACATTCAACAAGAAAAGAATTGATGGGATTCATCTACAGGCTAAACCCTAAACCAAGGAAAGTTATAATCCAGCACGGAGAACAATCAAGATGCATAGATCTTGCAAGCAGTATTCACAAAAGCAACAGGATAGAAACTACTGTACCAAGGAACCTGGAAACAATAAGGCTTAATTAAAATAACAAAAAGTCAGGAATTGTTAAGCTACAATCCCCAATTTTGACCAATGCTAAAACAAATTAATTTTATTAATTTTTAACATTTAGCAAATGCTAGAACAATAAAGGTCAAAAAACTGCTACCTTAAATGCAAAAAAAGGAATTTTTTGTTATTAATCATTTCTAAAACTTTTTTTAGATTCTTAAGATAAAAATGAATTTCTTTAATATTATAAAAAAAGTTGCAAGTTATTATAATAATAGGCAAAATAATTTAAAAAGACATTAATTCTTAAAAAATAATGAATACAACAATTATTGATTGCTATACCGACGAGCCAGCAGGGTTGGGAGTCCCTCCATATATAGGGACATATCCAAGATATATTTATGGCTATTATGGAGGATGTAATTATTTAACAATAGATGACATAAGGCTTTATAATAGATATAATAATATTATTCCCGAGACAAAACCTAATGAAAAAACAAGAACAGGAATCTATAACTTAACAAAAAACTCACCTTATGTACATGAAATACTTAAAAAAACAAAACACTTAATTGTTATATTAGGAGTTCATGTCCCAGGTAAATATCTTAGTGCAATTCCCGGAACAATTAAAGAGATTACACCTATATTAAAAGAGATACACTGCAAAAAGACCCTCACAGGTCCTGCAGCAACCGCATACGGAACTCAACTCTATGGAGGAGGGTTTAAGGAAAGAACAGATATAGCATACTTTGATGAAATAAGACCAACAATTATAACAGATTATAATAAGATTGCAAAAGCAGCTATTAAAGGTGCAGAAATTGTAGAGCAAATACCTGATATGCGTATTGCAGAAATCGAGACCGGCAGAGGTTGTTCAAGATTTCCTGGATGCAGCTATTGCACAGAGCCGCTAAAAAATAAACTTGAATTCAGAAAGACGCAGGATATTATTAAAGAAGTTAAAACACTCTATAAATTAGGTATTAAGTGTTTCCGTCTTGGAAAACAAAGCTGCTTTTACACCTTTGGCACAGCTAAAGAGATTGAAGAATTACTTAAACCAATCTCAGAACTAAATCCTCAAGTGCTTCATATAGATAATGCCAATCCAGAAATGATTACAGCAGAAAAGACTAAGAAAATTGTTAAATATTGCACTCCGGGGAATATAGCTGCCCTGGGTGTAGAAAGCTTTGATAGTTCTGTACAAGAAAAGAACAATCTTAATTGTAGTAACCATATGGTTTACAAGGCTGTCAAGATTATAAACGACATAGGAGGATACAGATCAGAAAATGGAATGCATTATTTTCTCCCAGGGATAAATCTTCTTTTTGGCCTAAATGGAGAGAGCAAAGAAACCCATAATCAAAACTACAAAAACCTAAAAAAATTTCTTGATGAGGATCTTCTAATACGCAGGATTAATATCAGAAAAGTAACACCTCTTGAAGGAACAAAACTTTATGATGAGGCAGGCAATAAATTTTTAAGAAAAAATAAAAAATATTACTGGAAATGGAGAAATTCAATAAGACAAGATATTGATTACCCTATGCTTAAAAAACTGGTTCCAATCGATACAATTGTAAAGAATGTAAGAAGCGAGGTTTACGATGGACAGAGAACTTTTTGCAGACAGGTTGGAACTTACCCACTTATAATCGGGGTAAAACAAAGACTTGAATTAAAAGAATTCTATAATATGAAAATTACTGGTCATATGTTAAGAAGCATAATCGGTGAACCACTATAATAATAATAATAATAATAATAATAATAATAATTCATTCTGTACCTAAAAAATATTGTAATTATATAAGAGCTAAAGACCTATTTGTTTTTAAGATGATAAGCAACCTCTTTTGCATAATCATCAATTCTATTGAATCTTCCTTTTACATAACCACCTGAAGAGTCTTTCCGCCTGTAGACTGGCTCAGGTGTCCTAAAACCAATATCTGTACTTTTTTTCATAACATTACCATATCTATCAACCTTTACAGGTTTAATCTCAGGAACGAAGGGCTCTTCCAGTTGTTTTTTAAACGCTTCGACAGCCTCTGGATTTTTGCGCTCTATATCCATCAATCTATCTTTAAGAGTATCAGGATGATATGGATTAAGCTTTTTGTACCTTTTAGCTTCAAAATTACCGCTTTGATCATTGTGATACATCTCCCACTCATCCCTATATTGACCTGTAATTTCTGAAAGCTTTTTTTGAGTAACTAAATAATCAACAATATTAAACAAATTATTTTCAGTTTTCTTATATTTTTTAAGGCGGGATTCCTTTAAAAACCATTTATCAGTTAGATTTTCATGATTATTAAACTCGTGCTGAGGAATGTACTTTCTCTGAAAAATGCCTGCATACATAGTTATTATTTCAAAAGCATTCATATTATCTAAGATTTCTTTAGGTACATCACTTGCATTATGAATACCATTATAAGCAAGTTTCAAAAGATGATTTTGTTTGTTTTTTTCCTTGAATTTACTAGGATTAGTATTAATAGCGTAAACATAAGCCATTCTTTCAACTTCAGAAATTTCTTCAGAGGAAACCAGATTTTTTACTTTTGCAACACTTACCTTTTCTTCTTTTTTATGCTCACCATCAGGCGCATTTACATTCACATAATCAAAAAAATCATCATACTTTGATAAAGATTTTAAATACACCTGAGTTATTGGCCTGTTTTGCATAGGGTAAATCTTTTTTCGGTTTCTAAAAGTTGAATGGTTTGTAGTTTCTTTGTAGTCACGCCTTCCTAAAGATGAATCACCCAGAAAAACATTCATACTGAGTCTATCCGCCTCTTCTCTTTCAATTATTTCATCTAATAAAGGAACATCATCAACATCATAATAATCTAGTATTTCATGACACAATTCAGGATTTCTTGAAGATATTGCCTCATAAATCTCGCCAGAATCCGGAGCTTGGAAAGCATAATCATCAACTTTTTTCTTTTTTTTAGCAGTCATAAATACCAGTCTCTTTAGTATATCAAGGATAAGAACGTACTAGTATTTAAATGTTTTGTTTTTGTTACTACTATTCAGAGACTTACAGATATAAAGTCAATTTCCCCACTCAACGAATAAATTAAACCTAATAGAATAAATATAAAGGGGTATAGTAACTCTCACTCATAAAGCCTTAAAGCTTCAAACATAGCTAAGGGAGGTATGTTCAAAAGCTCAAAGTCTTTTTTAACAAAGTCAAAATTTTTTTCCAGATGTTTTTCTGCATCTCTGGAAAACTGATACACAAGAAATTTACCATTTAAATTTAGACATGAGTAAGTTTGTCTCATTAAAGCATCCTTATCTTTTTTCTTAAAAAAGGAAAGAGGGATACCTGATAGAACATAATCAGCCCTCTTTTCACCATGCTTTTTTAGAACCTTATCTACGTCCTGAGCCACACCATTTTCTACAATGAACCTTGAATCATTTGTTTTTGACAAATACTTCACAAAATTCTTGTTTTTTTCAATAACAATAAGTTTAGAATCATTTGTCATTCTTTCTAATATAGGATAACTAAATACACCATTGCCCGGCCCATATTCAACAATCACATTTCTCTTGTTGAAGTTTATCTTCTTGCATATCTTCTTAACACTAAATTTTGATGAAGGAGCTATAGAGGCAATATCCTTATCACTTAGAAAATTCTTTAAAAATGCTATTTGTTTCATAATTCTTAAATTCAAAGGGTATTTTTTATATTTTAGTATTTTATAAAATAACTTTTAAGGTTCAATTCCAGAAAACACTTCTATATTAGAAAAAGCAATCTAAAAATCAATCAAAAAGCCTTAAAATTCTAAAATTGAAAATGTAAGAGAGAAACTATGTAAAGAAAAATAGGATTTATTGCACAAGTATTCCGTTGATTGAACCTTCCTGACCAGGCCTATTGGTAATTTTTACTTGCCCTTTGTCAGTATTTACAACAGTTCCCTTTGTAAGAATATTACGCCTTATAAAGTTTCTGTTTGCCTTATTGTCAACCACTGTTGAGATTGTCGCCTTTTCAGATTTCTTCTCATTTGGGTTGTAAACGTTAACTATATTCTCATGCAAAAGTTTATCTTTAGCATTTCCACCCATTGTCCTTATTCTTTTGAACTGCCTAGATCCTACTTTTGTAAGCACTGGTAGCCTACCCGCTTCTAGTTTTTTCTTTTTTCTACCAACACTTAATCTTGCACCGGTAAAGCTCCTTTTTGATTGTCTTTGTGAAATTGCCATTATAAATCATGCGGAAATCCAAACTATTTATAAGTTTTTTGATTTTGAAAGTATTCCAACAATTGTACTAATTTTTTTAACCTAAAAAATAATTTTTAATTATTCTGATACGTAAACAGAGAAGTACTCTAAAAAATAAATCTACAATACAAAAGAATAAAATTTCAATCAGAAAATCTTTTATCAATTACTCTTTTATCTTTTATCTCATCAATCTTATCTACCAAAACCACCTCTATTGGTTCAAAAAGACCCATTTTAACCCCTTCAAACCAACTATAGTCATTAGTCACTTTAAATTCATGATTTAAGTGCTTTTCAATTTTTTTACGGAATCTTTCCTTATTTAAAGTTGTTGCAATTTTGAAAATTAATTTTGCCTTAGGAATTGAATCAGCTTCAACCTCTTCAATTAAAATCTGGTATTGTCCTTGTATTTTACCTTCAAATGGTTTTAAAAGAGCATCAACTTCATCTTTGTAGTAAGTAATACCATGCAATTTAAAATTATCAAATTCTCTTTTACCCGTTATCTGGATTATATTTTTCCCGCATTTAGTACACTTATTGTTTTTGGTTTTCGCCATATCACCTGTTTTATACCTAATTAAAGGAGTTCCACTCGGAGCCCATAATTTTGTAATAGTTATTTCTCCTTCTTCGGCATTAGGAGAGTCTTTAAGAAATTCATAATAAAAATAATCATCATAAGTATGATACATATTTGTGCCATAAAGTTCTGGACATTGATACATTACCTTACCAGCTTCAGCAAGCCCATATGTAAGTATTATTTGTATATTTGGAAAAAATTCACGTATTTTTCTAAAAAAGAGCTGGGAAAGACCTGAACCACCTATAATAATTTTCTCAAGTTTTTTATAGCCTTCCTCTCTAAGCAATTTTAGGATTTTAAGAGCAAGTGGTGGAGTAGTCATAAGAATATTGGATTTACTTAACATAAGAAGATATGCACTATATTTGAGGTCATAGGCATTGCCAAGAGATATTGCACATTTAACCGGCCTGTAATGTAAAGCAATGGCATAGCCCACATTAGGCCATAATATATGCATTTTATCATCCTGACTTACATATTCAAGCTTTTCAACATATCTTTTAGAATTTAATTTATCATCCACATCATTCCAATAAAAAATGGCCATTTTGTTAGAGGTTCCGGAAGTACTCCTGAAATATACATTATTCATACCAAAATCAAGATCTCCTGAACCAAAATAGTCAATAAATTTATTCTTAGAAGTTGTTGGCAGGTTTTCAAAGTCCTCAATACTTTTTAAATCTAGAGAGTAATCCTTAAAATGTTCATAATAAAAAGGAACATTTTCTGCGTTATAATGAATTATCTTCTTTAATTTTTTTATCATCTGAAACCATCCGGTTATAAATTTCCTTAAAATAGGGAATCTGGTCTTCTTGGTTAAGATTACCTATTTTTTTTAGAAGTCCATCAAATAAATAATTAGGGGGTGAGTCTCTTTTAAATACGCCTGTCCAGAGTTCTCCGATTGTTCCATCCCATTTTCTGGAATAATATGCTTTTACAACCTTTATTACTTCAGCAGCCCCTGCCTGCCTTAGAGCAAGCTTAAAAATATCAATACCCATCTCTTCATAGATATGAAGGTCCTCTGGCCTAATTGTTGGCGCCATTATTTGCTGCAAAAGGTCATTTTTCCTTGAACTTACACAATAAGCCAAATAAGGATCTATTTCTGTAATGTTTTTTGAAAAGTCTTCATCCTTAATTTTGTAATGCGCCTTAAAATGCCTATGAAAGAAAAAATGCGGACAATACCCCCCATAGAGGCATTTCCCATTTGCATACATTTCTATCTCCGACCCTATATAATTTTTTATTCTTCTAAGCAATCTCAAATCTCTATTGATTACATGAGGAAGCTTTATTCTTTCAACACCTTTTTTTTCATAAGCACGAGCTAAAACAGGGTTATCAACATGATTAAAAGTTGATACAGATACTTCAATATTTTTTCTTTTTTTTAACACTAAATCAAGAAGCATACTATTTGCGATAACTACCCCATCAAAACCATTCTCTTCTAAAAAATCTAAAAAATCAAGCATTTTTTCCTTAAAAGAATTAGAAAACTCCTCTCCTCCATAACATGAAGCATTTAAAAGAACTACTAGACGGATACCATACTTTTTTGTAAGTGCACGAAGCTCAAGTAGAGAATCATGTGAGGACATAGCAGTCTTAATCCTGCCACTTGCAGAAATTTCAGGAGGAACACCTACAAAGACCTCATAAATCATCCCACCAACAGAACTTAGGACTTCATTTGCATGTTCAATATCTCCTTTTAAACCTACACTTAATCTCACCAAACTTCACCTCAAAACAAAAATAACAAGAATCTATATAAATGAAATATATAAAAAGATTTCTATTTAGATATAACTTAATAAAAAATCCATGAAAACTTTGTAAATTTAGTAATTTTTAAGTTAGTGAAACAATAACGAAATAAGATGATAAGCTTTATAAATTTAGAAAAATGAAAGCACTTAACCCAACAATGATTATTAAATTTCTTAAAAAATAGTATTTTTAAAGATAATAATCCTAAAAAACAAAAAATTAATAAATTCATCATGTCAGGATATTAATAATACAGGGTGGGCCAATTGGAAAAAAAACTCCTTAATATAATATTATTACAATTATTTTTAGTAGCGTTATTATTAATCTTAGCCTCTTTTATATATTTGAGTGGCCACAATGACTTACCACAAACGCATATTAATATTACAAACACAACAATTCTGGGGAAGTTTTTAGCATCTATTTAGCCAGAATGATTTTATTAAATTCCTTATAACAAAAAGAGCAGGTCTACAAATCTTTAAGTTCTAGCTTTTCGGTTTTATCTTTTCTTTCATCCAACATGTTTTCTAATTTTTTATCTTCTTTTAAAAGGTCTTGCTCAAGGCTTGAAGCTACACCATATTTATTATGCTCAGGCAATATTTTTTCCTGCTTGAGCGGCTTTTCACCAAGATGCGGCCAATGGGTTAAAAAACATATTACTGAAGAAAAAATAAAACCACCCAAAATGTTTAAAACGAGTATCACAGTGGGCTCTCCCATGTTTTTCAGGGGTGAATCAAATTGCATCATCCCAACATAAATAAACGCAATCAAGGCAACTGTGACCGGAGGGAGCAGCCGCATATTCTTAGAACTTTTAAACTGTAATACAGCAAAATAATTTGCGCTTATTCCTACAACAAGCGGCATGAAACTTGCAATTACAATAGTTATTTCAGCTCCAGTAGCAATAGATAAATATATCGTAAAACATATTATTGCAAAAATAATCCCAGAATAAACAAACCAAGGTGACATTCCTTTAACAGATGACTGCCTATTTTTTTTAGATTTAGAAGAGAAGATGTCGGCTATGTCAATACGATCTTTTTTGTTTTTTACAGCTTCAATTGCTGAATCAACTAAATCAGAACTATGGCCATAATTTACTAATGCTTTTTTTATAGCAGGAAAATCATACCCCTGCTCCCTTTCTTTTAATATAAAATCTATAAGTAAGTTTTGAATATATACCTTCAAATCATCGCTTAACTCCCTCTTTGAGATTTTAGGATTTATTTGAGAATGAATATTCCCTTGTTCTTTTGTTATTTCTTCAAGGAGTTTTTTGCTATATCCATTCTCAATAAGAAGTTTTTTAACATCCTCAGGTTCATAACCTTGGCTTACCTGAAAATAAATATAATTTTTCAAGTGTTGCTTTAAATTTTTTTTATCCTTGTTTAAAGCCATGAAGTTTTCCCTGCAAGATATATTTAAATATCTTTCGTTAAATTCATCCAACTTGGCTTTAATATAAATATTAGAATTAATTAAATAATAATTTCAATTATAATACAATCTAAAAATATTATTGAAAAAGTATTTTAAATAGTGAAAATTCTTCAATGAAATGAAGATACAAATAGAAAGGACACTAAATCTTAACGCAACAATAATTGATACAAGAAGCCCGGCAGAATTTAAAACAGATCATATCCCGGGCGCAATAAATCTCCCAATCTTTGAAAACAAAGAGCGTCATGAAATTGGTAAATTATACAAAGCTAACCAAGAAAAAGCCTTTGATTTAGGTGTAAAATATTATTCAAAAAAGCTCCCCGAGCTGGTTTCATTTATCCGCGGTTTATCAACCAACAACACCATAGTAGTCTATTGTTGGAGAGGAGGTATGAGAAGCAAAGCAATTACTCAAATGATTGAGCTTATGGGTTATGAATCCTATCAGCTTGATGGAGGATACAAAGCATACAGAGCATATGTAAGAGAACAACTATATAATTACGCACCTTCTTTCAAGTTTATAGTTTTATGGGGACACACCGGAACTGCTAAAACAAGAATTATCAAAAAACTTGTACCAGCAATTGATTTGGAAGGACTCGCACAACACCGCAGCAGCCTTTTTGGAGCAGTCGGACTGGACCCCAGAACCCAGAAAATGTTCGAGTCATTACTCTTTTTTGAGCTTGAAAAACATAAATATAAAAAATATGTTTTTATTGAGGGCGAAAGCCAGAAAATTGGCAATGCACTTATACCTAACAAATTATATAAAGCCATAAAAGAAGGGATCAATGTTCTTGTGAAAGCCAGCATTGAATCAAGGATAAAAGTAACTGTCCAGGAATACTTTAAACCAGAGTGGAAAGAAGACATTAAAGAAGTTATTAAAAAACTGAGACAAAAATTAGGTAAAGATAACACAGAGAAGCTCTTAGAACAAATTGACAATAATGATGTATCAAGTGTTGCTAAAATATTGTTAAGAGATTACTATGACCCCTTATATGAGCACACAGTTAATAACATTACATATGATTTTAAAGTTGAAAGTGATGATGAAGAAAATTGTATACAAAAACTAAAAGATTTCGAGAAAAACCTCGATTAACTTCACATTCTTTCTGATAATTAATTTTTTACAAAAAATATATGGTTGCTTTGTAGGCTATAGTAAGACAATATTAAAGCAGAACTCAAACAAAAAACGCCCCCGGGCAGACTCGAACTGCCGACCTCGCGGTTAACAGCCGCGCGCTCTACCTGCTAAGCTACAGGGGCATCAGACTCACGAACTAGTAAGTTATTTATAAAAGTTTCGCAAAAATATTTATGTATATCCTTTCAGTTAAGCCAAAAATATTATTATAATATTTCTATAACCTGATTAAAATGAGTCTACAAATAACTACCAATGAAAACCTAATCTCTTTTGGAGTATTGGATGATTTGGAGAGCATTACTGTTCCAGGTAAAGCTTTGTATGTGACTTACCTTGATATTGAAAATGGCGGATATAAGTTAGGAAAAATCAATTCTAAATGCGAAAACAGGCAAGAGCTTTTTCTTGCACCATGTGTTTTTGCTTTATACCATACTGCAACAAAAATCTGTCCTTATATTGAAAAACAAGCAGAGGAAAGGGATATAAAGGTTTTTAATGATATTTATAATACAATTGATCAATTAGTTGATAATTATTCAAAGCTTTTAATTTAGTTTTTCGCAAAAACTTAAAATATATCTTGGTTTTTTAGCGTAGAATGGATTATTACAAGGAATCATTAAAGCTTCATAAAAAGCACAAAGGAAAGATAGAAGTCAAATCAAAGGTCCCTGTCAAGACACAAGAGGACTTATCACTTGCATACACCCCGGGTGTTGCAGAAGCATGTAGGAAAATTGCTAAAGACGAAACTAAGGCTTACACTTATACTTCTAAAGGCAACATGGTAATGGTGGTAACTGATGGTAGTGCTGTCCTTGGACTTGGAAATATAGGTGCTAAGGCTTCTTTGCCAGTTATGGAGGGAAAATGCATATTGTTTAAGGAATTTGCAGGTGTTGATGCATTTCCCATAGCCACAGATACACAGGACACTGAAAGCTTTATTGAAATTGTAAAGAATATTTCTGCAGGATTTGGAGGTATCAATTTGGAAGATATTTCTGCACCCAGATGCTTTGAAATTGAAAATAGGCTGAAAAACGAATTAGAAATCCCTGTATTTCATGATGATCAGCATGGTACGGCCATTGTAGTTTTGGCAGGCCTCATTAATGCATTAAAGCTTACAGAAAAAAACGAGCAGAATATCCGTGTAGTTGTAAATGGTGCAGGAGCTGCAGGTATTGCAATCACTAAATTATTATTAAGCTATGGTGTTGAAGACATAATTGTTCTCGATTCAAAGGGCGCAATCTATAAAGGAAGAGAAAACCTTGATAAATCCAAAAAAGAAATTGCTGAATATACTAATGCTGAAAAAAATGGAGGTGGGCTGCCTGATATAATTGATGACAAAGATGTATTTATTGGAGTAAGTAAGGGAGAATTATTAAAGAAAACAGATGTCAAAAAGATGGCACGCGACCCCATCATCTTTGCATTGGCTAATCCTATTCCTGAGATATGGCCAGAGGATGCTAAGGAAGGCGGAGCGAGTATTATTGCAACAGGACGCTCTGATTATCCTAATCAAATAAATAACGTCCTTGTTTTTCCTGGAATATTCAGAGGGGTGCTTGATTCACAAGCAAGGGATATTACCGAAAAAATGAAAATAAAGGCTGCAGAAAAACTTGCTGAAAGCATAGAACCTGATGAAGAAAAAATTATTCCTAATCCTTTCGAAAAAGAAACTGTAGATATAATTGCTAATGCAACTCGCAATTCCAGTTCCTAATTATTTATAAATTAAAAAAGATAAATAATTATCGGCAAGATAAGACATGCCATTGAATGAGTCCTTGTCACCTTAACTATTGCAGGGATTAGCCCTATTGCGGTTGCTGTGACCAATATAAGCAATCCAGGTAATTTGCATAATATTAGAACAAGAATTGTTATAAATGTTATTACTGATACAACAAGGAAACGATAATTTATTTTTGTTATCTTTTCTGAAATAAATTTTCCGAGTTTCAGTACCAAAAATACTCCAACACAGCCTGAGATTACCGTTGTACAAAGGAAGATTATTATATGCTTTAAGCCAATATTTTCGACAAGTTGTTTTACAGCAATTATACTTCCATTTCTTGCCTTATCTAAAATATAAAGTGTTGAAATTGATAAAATAAAATTAACAGTATTGATGGAACCCATCAGTATCATAAATCCATTATCTCCCAACTTTTTTGTTATTTGCAAAGAAATAACAGCAGCTGTCGCAGCACCCAGACCTGGAAGTACTGCTGTTAGAAAACCTGAAAACTGCCCAGATAGAAGTGCCTTAATCGTCACACTTTTTTTTAGCTTAGTTCTTTTCTGCTTTAATTGCTTAGGTATGCTCTGGCTTTCGTTCAATGATATTATTAAGGTAGAAATACCAAATAATCCAGAAAGCATCGGAAAAAGAGGATCTTCAAAAATAGGTGTATTTAAGACAATAATTCCAAGAGTACCAGAGAGAATAAAAACAAAAATAGCCCATAATTTTTTCCTATCTCTTAATATCATAAATAAAACTGTTAATATAAGCAAATAAGAAATATAATTTTTTATAATAGGATAACCATATTTAACGATTGGCAAGAAAAACGGAAAGAATAATACAGAAAAAATAACAGCTCCAAAACTTCCTATTAATGTTAGCTTAACTGCCATGAGCCCTTGCCCTTTTAAAAGATATCTATGTCCGGGGAGGACTCCTAATGCTGTGTCTGCTTCAGGCGCGCCTAAAAAGATTGATGGGATTGAATCTAAGAATGTATGAGTTACTGACATTGCTATTATAAAAACAGCTAATGCGAGCGGGTTAGTGTATTGCAAAAGTACTGGAGAAGTGGAAAGAAGCATTACTGAGATTAAGTTTATGTGAATGCCTGGGGTTAAGCCTGTGATTGTACCAAACACTAGCCCTAAAAAAATTGCGAGGGAAAGTTGGAGGAACATAGATTTCAAAAAAAGTTTTGCTTAATATTTATTCAATAAGATTAATCGTAAATTTTACTAGCAATGCAGAAAAATTTATAGAAATTCTAATTTGATTCGGAAAACTAACCAAAATATTGACTACATTATTTATAGTCAGGATTAACCTGTTTTTCAACATCTGTCATAATTTTAAGAATGTCCAGTTCGTCTTTAAATGATATTGCCTTAGGATGTTGCCTGTCGTGTGCAACACTATCAAGGAAAATCTCTAAAGAATTACCCAGGGTGTCAATTGATGAACCATATTCCTTTCTTTCTAATAGGTATCCTTGCCCAGACCTGCCGCTTGTGTATCCTGAAGTGATTTCAAGGAATCTTTGGCTTAAGGAGTTTTGCTCTGCAGCATCCTTTCCAATAGCAGTCAGGTTAGCATACATTGATATGTAACCCTGGAAAGGATCATCTTTTCCTAATTCAGGAGAAAAACCCACAACTCTTATTGAGCTCTCTTTTGCAGGGTCATGCCAGCATGAATTCACAACCGCCCTTGCATTGTCATACCTTAACATTGATGTATAATCGTTGAGCATGCTGACCCAGAACACATCCTCCCCATCATATTTACCTTCAACAGGTTTTTTTGAATGGACGGGGTCCGGTTGGTATTTTTCCTTTGCAACCAAAACTCTCTCCGAATTGCCATCTGCGTAAATATTATCTGGTATTCCTGGTAAAACCATATTAAGACATGCAAATGGATGGGAACCCTCCTCAAGATTTACACCAGGAACCTGATGGTCTCTTGGGCCCCTGTTCTTGTTCCATTCTATGTAGGCATTTTTTATTTGTATATTATTATCCTGGATGTATTGTAACATATCCATTAGTGCAGGAGAATAGGCCTCCTCGATGCCGCTCATATTTATACTTGGAGCGGATTGTGCAAGTTTTTCTGCATTCCATAAATTTGCATCAAGTGGTTTTGCAATCCATGTAGGTTTATTTTCTGAGATGAAGTCCCTAGCTGTTTCATAGTGTTTATTTGCAGGGGTCGAAATGATAACACCGTCAATCGTATTCATTAATCCATCAGAAATTTCGGAATAGCAATTATCTGAGGGAAGGCCGTATTTGCGGGCATTATTTTCAGCTGCTTCAGGGTTGATGTCTAACAAGAATACGTTGTCTACCTTGGTGCTTAGATTTTTGCCGTACTGGTTTGTGAAACGTTGCAAAAGGTACTTTGTAAAATTTCCCCCTCCGCCTACAATCATAAGATTAGACTTCATGTTATTTGTTACACCTCAGTAGTATAAATAATTTTTGGTAGTGTCCATCCTTTTTTAGCAATATAACTTAGCAACATGCCTTTACCCCCTTAAAGACGATATTATTTTCTGATTAAGATAACGGATTTACTGGAAAACAAAATAAATTTTTTATTTAGAAACTGACATTAACCTTACAACTCACTTAAACAGTTAAATTTAAAAATACTTAGATTATTATTTATTTTATGAATATTAAAAACTTAACATTTGCATCGTTGTTAATAGTAGCACTTGTAATTGCAGGTTGCAGCCAAAAAAGTAATGTTTCAGACGAGGGTCCTGGCGCGGAAGTTATAACTCTAAAAAATGATTGCAGAGATGCTGGTGAAGAAAAAAAAGAGGAGTGTTGCAACAAAGTATGTAATGACTATTGCAACAGTAAAGGATTCAAGTTATCAAAATTTGAAACTTTTTCAACCAACTGTGGATGTTGGTGTTCTGAATAGAAACTCCAACAAAGAGTAAAAAGCGAAGATGATTTCTTCTATTGCTATAAAAGATAATGGAGAAGTGAAACAAGATATTCCAATTAGAGAGTATAAGAAATTCATTTCAAATGAAAAGAGATATTTATGGGTAGATATAGAAAACCCAACTGAAGATGAACTAACAATTCTAAAAGATATTTTTGAATTTCACCCATTAACTATTGAAGATGTTCATAGAGTTGTTGAATTGCCAAAAATAGACGACTATGGTGCTTATTTATTTGTTGTTTTCCACAAAATCGAATTAACCAGGAAAGACACATTAAAGCCAAAAGAGATTAATTTTTTTTTGGGAAGAAATTACGTAGTATCAATCCATCGTGATAGTAAAGATGTCTTCAAAAGAATTAATTCTAAAATTTATGAGGATAAACAATTTCTAAAAAACGGACCAGAATATATAATGCACACAGTTATGGATGAAGTAATAGATGGATATTTTCCAATTCTCGATCATTTTGATGAGGACATAACAAAAATAGAAGAACAAATAACAAAAGGAAAGACTGAAAATATACTAAAAAAAATAATAAAAATCAAACGACAATTTTCAACATTCAGGAAAAGTTTGAATCCGCAAAGAGATATAATAAGCAAACTTGCAAGCAATCACTACCAAATTATATCTGAAAAAGCCCAGTGGTATTTCAAAGATATTTACGACCATATCTTCAGGATATACTCTACCCTTGAATCATATAATGATATGATTACTGTTGTTTTTGATGCATATTTATCCAATATTTCAATCTCTTTAACAGAGTCATCCAATAAATTAAACAAAGTTATGCAAAAATTGACACTGGTATCTACAATTTTTTTACCCCTTACATTTATAGCAAGCGTCTATGGGATGAACTTTGAACATATGCCCGAATTAGAATGGAAGTATTCATATTATATTGTGCTTTTAGTGATGGTAGTTATAGCTTTCTTAATGACATACATTTTCAGAAGAAAGAAACTCCTTTGAAAATTAACTAATCAACCCTAAATTTTTCAATCATTTCCTCTTCCATAAAATGCATTTTACCGGGAATTATTAAACACTGTGGAAACAAACTGAATTCTTTTGATTCAATAACATTAAGAGAACCCGCCATGATTTGTGGAGAGCCACTTCCCACACCTGCACAGCCTATACAGAAAGTACTCTCTTCAAGTCCTGCTTTTTTTAGGAAGGAAACTGCCTCACTGATGGTCATGTATTTATTGCTTGAGGGATCTAGGTCAAAAAGAACAAGTGAATATAAACCATAATCAAGATTTTTTTTAATAACTTCAACAGGAGATACCAAATTTTTATTTTCAAAAGGTATAGAAGTAATTTTGCCAAATCTATAAAGGTCTAAACCAGTTATACCTATTGCATTAACAATCGAAGCATTATGAATTATCTTTACCTTCACACCATTTTTTTCTGCTCTAATCCTTAAATCAAGATGAGTTGTTGCGCAGAAAGGGTCTCCAATAACTAAAAAAGCTATGTCCTGGTCTCTTGCTTCTTCGATAATCGTATCGCCTTGATATTCAACCAATTTTCTATCAGCCAAAATTATTTTTTTGCCATAAAGTTTTTCCATTTCCTCAATGCTACATGACAATTTTGAAGTGTAATTTTCCAGATATACTTTTTTGCATGTTTTTACAGCTTCAAGACCCTTTAGAGTAATATCTTTAACATCCCAAAGCCCTAAACCAATCATATATAATACCATGTTCTTATGGTCTTTGCACCCATTTAAAAAATTTACCTAAAGTTTAAGAGTAAAGCTTTAGTTGAGTATTCCACAAATAAAAATAATAACGAATTTTAAGATATCTTAAAAATTGACCTACCCGAAACATTTATTAAATATATAGGTTTGCAGTTTACAAATTTTAATTAAAAAACGGGGTGAAAGAATGAGCAAAAAGAAGTCTTCAAAAAAGACTAGTCCAAAAGCTTCTAAATCAAGCACAAAATCTTCTAGGAAAAAGAAAGAACATGAGCCAAAAAAAAACATACAGGTTTGGCAAGCAGCCACAATTGTTATGGCAGTTGCGCTTGGATTAATTTTACTTTATAATTTATCTGGAATTGAGAAAGGCAATAACCAAAATGAAAATATGGATTCCAAGCATATAGACCAGCTTATTTTCATACAATCTGATGGCTGCACTACAGCGTGTGAAGAAATGGAGCCTGTAGCCAGAGAAGTTGCAAAAAACTCAAATCTTGAATTCAGGAAAATAACAACTCCTCAAGAAATCCCTATACCGGGATATATGGTCATCAAAGATAAGGAAACAAAGAGTCTCCTCAGACCATTACAGGATAAAGCTACATTTTACAAAGAAGTTTGTGCTGTAACCAACTCAAGCAAGGTATGCAAAAATACAGAAGAACTTGCTAAAAAAGCAGAGCAAGAAGCACAAGAAAAACAGGAACAACAACTACAAAGCATACCTAAAAGAGAAAAACCAGAAGTTGATCTTTATGTTATGAGCTTCTGCCCATATGGCAACAAGGCTGAAAACACTATGCAGCCAGTCTATGAGCAATTGAAAGACAAAGTACAGTTCAATGTAAATTATATTGTCTCTGCTCAAGGCGATCAGATAAAGAGTCTGCATGGTTCAACTGAAGTCGCACAAAACAAAAGAGAAGTCTGTGTCATGAAAGAGTACGGAATGGACAAATTCTTTAGTTTTATCACATATGTGAATGACAACTGTGGAAGTAAAGGCGATTGCTGGAAAGAGGCCGCAAAAGAATCCGGGCTTGATTCTGAAGCAATACAAAATTGCGTAGATGAAGAAGGTACAGAGCTAATGAAACAAGAAGCTCGGAAAGCCCAAGACGCAGGAGCAAGCGGCTCACCTACCATGTTTGTAAATGGTAAAAAAAGCCAGTTAGTCTATAATTATGGTTCACCTGAATCATACAAAAAGGCAATCTGCGCAGGATTTACATCAGTTCCAACCGAATGTAAAGAACAGCTTCAAGAGGTTGTTTCAGCAGAAGGCTCAGCCGGAAGTTGTTAATTTTTTATTTTTTTTTAGAATTCTACACTAATTTATTTAAAATCAAGGACTACAAGGATTAACATGAGAAAAAAGATATATGGTCTAAGCCGAGAAGAAAACTGTCCATTTTGTGGCAAAAGAGCAACAATAAAAAATAAACAAGGAGTGTTTGTATGCAGAGATCATAAAGACTCGGAACTTAACCAGATGTATTGCATATGCGGTGAACCTCTGGAAATAAAGCATGGCAAATATGGGATGTTCTTTTTATGTATGCAATGCGGACCAGTAAATAAAAATAAAATATTTGAAATAAACAGAATTGAAGATAACAAGAAGTAAATAAACCTTTATTTAATAACATAAATTTGTCCATTTAATTGTTATTTAACTTCCCCCTTACTGAACAAATGAGGGTTTCTCTCAACAAATTTATTAACAATTCTCTCAAAAAAAAGACCTTTTTTCCCAGATTTAATATAAACATATCCCAAAAAAGAGGTAAGTAAAGCACCAATAGAGTCAACAATTAAATCATGCATAGTATCGTCTAACCCAGATTTTTGCATATTTGTTCCAAGAAGATTATCAACTGAAAACTCAAATATTTCCCACACTGCACCAATAGCCAATGCAAAGCTAAATGAAAATAGAGCAATAATAAATGGACTTGTTTTTATCCTTTCTTCATAATACAAAGAATACATCATCATAAAACCAGCAAATCCTAAAGCAATTCCAGAAGCCGTATGTAACACGATGTCCCACCACCAAAAAAGAGTGTAATAATTATGAACCTCACCCAAGAAAAGAGCAGCGTATATAAAAAGCATAACAAGCAACTCAAACTCAAGCGGAAGGCAAAGCTTGTAATTCTTAGCAAAAAAGGATGGAAGAAATGTAAAGAAAAGAGTTAGCGATGAAACAAACAAGACAAGCCACATCCTATTAATAATTGAACTGATAATAGCAAGTACCAAAGTAAATCTTATAGCCAATGAAATAGCTAATTGTATTCTTTCTGCAACAGGGTATTTTTTACTAAAGATTTTCATTTAGGATTGTAAAACATAAACCATATAAAATATTTTCTACATTTAAGCACTATATATCAAATAATTTACCACAAATCCCCTTGATAACTCCTTCAAATTCTATGAAGATTTACTAAAAATTTAAAGAAGAAACATTTTGAATTTTATAGTAAATCAATAAACAGAAAAACTTAATAAATAATTATCTACAAGTTTAACCGATGGAAAAAAAAGTAATGGTTTTCGGCACATTTGATATACTCCACAAGGGACATATAAATTTCCTTAAACAATCCAGAAAACATGGGCAGTTAATAGTGGTTGTAGGAACAGACCATAATGTAGAAAAAATAAAAGGAAAAAGACCTTTGAACACACTTGAAAAAAGGATTGAAAATATTTCATCTCTTAAAATTGCAAGAGAAGTTCTCCCAGGGTACGATAGAAATTTTTTTAAAATAATAGAAGAAAAAATTCCAGACACCATATGTTTAGGGTATGACCAAAAAACTCACGGCTTGGAGGAATATTTAAAGAAAAATAACTCAAAGATAAAATTAATAAGATTAAGCCCATACAAAGAAAATAAATACAAAAGCTCAATATTAAGAAAGATACTTCAACAATAATATAAAACATAATCTATTTTAGATTAAGCATTACTAATTCTATAAATATTTAAGAAAAATAACTTGTGAATGGCCCTTCATAGCAATTACTTTGACAAGATGAAACAAATACACATCATAAAAAATGCTTGCCCGATATGTGACGGGGAAGTAAGGGGCAATAAAGAAATATTTTTTCTGTGCAAAAATTGCAAGATTTACTTTAGAAAAGAAGATTTGAAAAATACAAAGAATGCTTCACGAAGTTAAAAAAAGGTATAAATACCTTTTTTTTTGAAGGCTTTAGCAAAATTTGAATTTAAAAAATTTCATAAAAGGTTAAAATTTTTCCTTTAACTTGGAAAAGAAACCCTTCTTTGGTTGAATATGTTCTTTAGATTCCTTACAAAATTCTTCCAAAAGATTTTTTTGCTTCTTTGAGAGCTTAGTTGGAATTTTAACAATTACTTTAACTAACTCATCTCCTCTTGAACTGCCGTAAAGTGATGGTATACCTTTCCCTCGTAATTTGAAGACTTTATTAGTCTGGGTTCCTGCTGGAATTGTCATTTTAGCTTTACCTTTTAAAGTAGGCACTTCAATCTCATCACCTAATATTGCCTGAATAAAACTAATAGGAACTTCGGTATATAAATCATTACCCTTTCTCTCAAAAGTATCATGCTCTCTTACTCTTATATGAATATATAAATCACCTGGAGGAGCACCTTTTTCACCTGCCTCACCCTGACCGTTTATCCTTAAGTTATTCCCGCTCTCTACTCCTGCAGGAACATCAACTTCAATATTACGGGTTTTCTCAACCCTGCCATTACCTTTGCATGCATTACAAGGCTTAGTAATAACTCTCCCTTCTCCCTTACATTTACTGCAAGGTGATGTTGTTGAAAACATACCAAATGGGGTCCTTTGAGTCTTCCTTACATAACCTGAACCATTGCACTCATCACAGGTTTTTATATCTGAAGAAGATTGTGCGCCACTTCCCCCACAATTCTCACATTGTTCATATCTTGGAATTTTTATCTTCTTTTTGACACCTTCAGCTGCTTCTTCTAAAGTTATTACTAATTCGTATCTCAAATCACTTCCTCTATGCCTTGTTCTTGCCTTTCGTCTCCCACCACCAAAGAAAGCATCAAATATATCATCAAAACCGAAGTCGCCTCCACCACCAAAAAAGTCTTCGAAGCCGCCGAAGCCTTGTCCTTGCTGTCCAAAGCCTTCAAAACCACCAAAACCTTCACCGGTGCTTCCGAATCTATCATATTGCTGCCTTTTTTTATCATCACCAAGAACCGCCGCTGCTTCATTAACTTCTTTAAACTTTCCTGAAGCTTCAGGATTATCTTTATTGAGGTCTGGATGATATTTTTTAGCCAGCTTTTTGTAAGCTTTCTTGATCTCTTCCTTACTTGCGTTCTTGTCAACTCCCAGGATACTATAGTAATCTTTTGCCATTTTAACCATATTATAATTATTATTATTTAATTTCTACAGGCTCTATTTCAAGATGCGAAAATATATCTCTTTCAATCTTATAATACTCATTGTTTATTTTTTTAGTAAGTTGAGCATCACAAACTGAACCCTTTTTTTCCCATCTCCTACAACCTTCTTCAAACCTTTCTTTTAAAGGAACAATTTTCTCATGAGCAACTCGCTTATCAGCATAAGTCACTATTTTTGCTTCCCAACTCGCAGGATATAAATCATTTTTTATTACTGCCCTATAAGCATGTCGTCTAATAACATCAGCAACCTCCGGAAAATCAGCCAACAAATAAACAACTGCTTGTGTATGGTCCATGCCTGAAAACCTTTTTTTTAAGTTTTTCCATAAATCAACACAATCATTATTTGCAGGTGGAAATTCTTCAAAATCAATAACTTTAGCAATATCATGAAGTAATGCTGAAACTCTTACCAACTCAGTATTTATCTTTAAACCTTTTTCATTTAAAGCATTTCCCAAAAAAACCGCAATTTCTTTCACTTTATGACAATGAGCTCTAACATTCTCCGGAACACAATAATAATCAAGCAAGTCCTCACACTTTTGAAGTGAAGGAAGATTCATCTTAAAAAAATAAAAAAAATAAGCAAAGTTATTTCTTTGCTTCTTCTCCTTCTTCAGTGTAATCCGCATCAACTACGTCTTCTTCATTATTGCCTGCCTTTGTTTCTCCAGCATTTGTATCCTGAGAGGCTCCTTGTTCTTGCGATGCCTGTTCTTGTTGTGCCTGTTGCTGATACATCTCTGTAGCAATCTTACTGAAATCTTCTTGCAGCTTATCCTTTTTCTCTTTTATCTTGTCAACATTGTTGTCTTTATCTTTGAGAAGCTCCTTGATTTCATCTATCTGTTTTTGGATAGGTTCAAGCTTGCTCTTGTCAATTTTGTCACCCATATCCTTAATTGTTTTTTCGTATTGCGTAACAAGAGACTCTGCCTCGTTGACGGTTTCAGCCCTTTCCTTTCTTTTCTTATCCTCTTCAGCATGTTCTTCAGCTTCCTTCTTCATCTTTTCAACGTCTTCATCACTTAGCTTATGGGTTGCTGTTATCTTAATTGACTGTTCTTTGCCGGTTCCTTTATCTTTAGCACTTACATGAACAATACCATCAGCATCAATATCGAAGGAAACCTCTATCTGAGGAACACCTCTTGGTGCAGGGGGAATACCAACCAAATCAAACTGGCCAAGTAATTTGTTATCCTGGGCCATTGGCCTTTCTCCCTGGAAAACCCTTATTGTCACAGCAGTCTGATTATCAGCTGCAGTACTGAAAACTTGAGATTTTTGTGTAGGGATTGTGGTATTCTTTGGAATAAGACTGGTCATTACCCCGCCTAAAGTTTCTATTCCAAGACTCAAAGGTGTTACATCCAACAAAAGAACATCCTTAACTTCTCCAGCCAGTACACCTGCCTGTATAGACGCTCCTTTTGAAACACACTCCATCGGATCTATGCCACCTTCACCTTTCTTACCTATATAATCTTCTACTAGTTTTCTTACAATAGGCATCCTAGTAGGGCCACCTACAAAAATAATACGATCAACTTCATTTGGCTTTAAACCAGCATCCTTAAGAGCTGTTTCAATAGGTGCTTTTGATTTTTGCACTATATCATAAACCAGTTCTTCGAGCTTAGAACGTGTAAGCTTAATATTAAGATGCTTTGGACCATCTTGTGTTGCAGTGATATAGGGCAAGTTAATTTCTGTTTCAGTAGTACTTGAAAGCTCAATCTTCGCTTTTTCTGCCTCTTCTCTCAATCTCTGCATCGCAGTTGTGTCTTTTGTTAAATCAAAGCCTTCTTTGTTTTTAAACTCTTCAACAAGGTAGTCCATTACTGCTTTATCCATGTCCTGTCCTCCCAGTTGAGTATCACCTGAAGTGGATTTGACTTCAAAAACTCCATCACCAAAATCCATAACAGTAACATCAATGGTTCCTCCGCCCATATCATAAACAAGAATCTTTTGTTCCTGGTCTTCCTTATCAATTCCATATGAAAGAGATGCTGCTGTAGGTTCGTTGATGATTCTTATAACATCAAGACCAGCAATTTTTCCTGCGTCTTTGGTTGCTTGTCTCTGATCATCGTCAAAATAAGCAGGAACAGTAACAACTGCCTTTTCAATTTTCTCACCAACAAACTCTTCTGCGTCGTTTTTTATCTTCTGCAGGATATAAGCTGATATTTGTTGGGGAGTATATTCCTTGTCATCAATCTTATACTTATGAGAAGTACCCATCTTCCTTTTAGCACCAACAATGGTCCTGTCAGGGTTTGAAACAGCCTGCCTTCTTGCCGGCTCACCGACTAGCATGGAACCATCTTTGCTAAATGCTACAATACTTGGGAATGCTTTCCCATACTGTGTTACACCTTCTTTACTAGGAATTATAACAGAACTTCCACCTTGAAGTATAGAGGCTGCACTGTTGCTCGTCCCAAGATCAATTCCTAAAATTTTTTCCATTTTTTTCTTTTCTTCTGCCATTTTAAAGTCACCTCCTTATCCTAAATAATTAGGCACAGTTGCCTTTTTATCAGGTTTTTTTGTCTTTTTCGAATCCTTTTCAGCTTTAGCTATCGCTTCGGGTTTTTTTATTTTAGCATAGTTTTTTTCATAGCTTTTAATAACATCCCCCAGCATCTTATGGAGCCTTTTTATGTGGTAAGGATCCATTAAGACAACATTATGTTTTACAGATAGCACAGGAGTATCTTTCGACCTCATATCAACCCTTGGAGTGATTGATTTAAAATCCAAAACAAACTGTGAAGGATTATAATTAACCGAAGCTTCGTTCGCAAAAAAATCCATTCCCTCATTAACTGAGAGAGTATATTTCTTTTCTTCTTTCATAATAAACACCTATTCTAATTTAATAACTCGTAATTCATTATCTGATTGAGTTTCTTTTTGTCCTTTACTAAATGGTGAAGTTCTCCGCCAGGTATTGTGGGGTGGGTTTTCAGGTAATGTGACCACTGCCTTATTGATTCAGGGTCATTGGGGTCCACCAGATAATTCAGTGAAAACCAAGTAGCAATGTATTCCCCATATTCCCCACAACCCATTGAAATCCTACAATGGAAAGGTTTTACTTCATGAATAATACATCCTTCGTTTTTATCATAAAAAACACACGGCCCAAATGGTTTTTTTGCAGATGTGGGGTTTATTCTGCCTTTGTAAACCTTAGTGTTAAAGATTGTTTTTTCTTCCAAAAATTCACTTATAAAGTGTGTTTTTTTAAAGCCCAAATGCCAACTAATCCTATCAATGTCATCAGGCATAAAAAAACCGGAGCCATAGCTGCAGCAATGACCACATCTTTCACAATTCTCAGCAAGTTTTTTTATATGCTCAGCTGAGGTTTTACTCGTTATCCCCATCCCCTTGAACGTTCTCATCCTTTTCCTTTCTCTTTTTTGCAACTTTTACTTTACTATATCTTAAGACCTTGTCCTTGAACATAAATCCTCTCTGAAATTCCTCTAAAATAATATCATCATCAACATCACTTTCTTCCTGCATAAGTATTTCATGTTTATATGGGTCGAAAGGTTGATTTACGCACTCAATAGGCACAAGCCCTTCTTTTTCCAGTATATCCAACAACTGCGAATAAACAAGCCCCAGTCCTTTTTTCTCTTCTTCAGATTTAATTGTGTTAAGAGCTTGGTCGAAAGTATCTAAAACAGGTAAGAGTTTCTCAACCATATTAGCAACTGCATACTTTTTATACTGCTCTTTTTCTCTCTCGTTGGCTTTTTTGTAATTATCAAAATCTGCCTTTATCCTTTTTGTAAGATTCTCAGCATCATCAGCTTTCTCCTTTAGTTTATTGTATTCGTCCTTTGTAAGTTCAACCATTTCCTCATCTTTTGCCTCTTGGACATCTTGTTGATTCTCATCAATGAAATCTTCTTTATTTTCTGTCTTTTTTTCTTCTGCCAACGTAACACCCCCTATCTTTGTTAATTTTGTTGATTTTAAGTCGACAGAGTAACGTTAAATTTAACTCATATTTAAATTTTTCGGTGGAAATGAATTCTTCAAGAACCAAAATAACTTATGTAAAAACAAAACAGATGTTAAAAAAATTTAGTTAAACGAATAATTCCCAATTATTGGACTTCAACTTTTTTAGAAATTGCCTGGCCAGGCATGCCTTTTTCAAAGAGTGCCCTAACAGCCCCTTTATTACCATGAATTGCCCTGATTTCTCCTTTTATCTCTTTACTGCCATCAGTTCTGAAGACAACAGACTTTCCAACCAACTCTGCTGCCTCGTCTTTGCTTTCAATTCCTTCTACAGAGATTATCATCTGATTGTCTTTTTGATGATGCCTTGCTGACCTAAAGTTCATAATTGTGCCTTTCATAATTTGTCTTTGGAAAAATGAGTTATTTAAAAAGTTATCGGTAAAATATTTTAATGACCTATCTAATTAAAAAGAATTACTAAAAATGAAAAAGAAAATACTTAGAAAATCTGAGATTCGTGAGATAAATGCTCAGCTTACAGAAAAATACGGCTGGAAAAATTTTTTTGATAGAAAAGATACAATAGAAAAAATAGACAACTGGTTAATTGTCAAAAATGATGATGCTTTATTCTTTTATCAAAACACTGAAATAATCCCAACCTTAAGGCAATGTCTTAAAAATTGCCCACTTAAAGAGGTTATAGTAGACATGGGCGCTATAAGATTTATTAGCGGAGGGGCTGACATAATGAAGCCAGGAATAAGTCAAATCAATCAAGAGATTAAAAAAGAAGATTATGTAGTAGTAAAAGATATACAAAATGAAAAGCCGATTGCAATCGCAAAAGCGCTTTATTCAGCAGAAGATATCAAAAAAATGGAAAATGGAAAAGTTCTTATGAACCTACACTATGCAGGCGATGAAATCTGGAATTTTAATAAACAAAATTAACCTTTCTGCCGTTCTATTTTTTCATCAACAAAATCTATTCTTTCCTTTAACTCATCAAATTTAGTCTTTTCAGCAAACTCTTGCTTAAGGTCTGATTTAATATAACTATCATGCTCATTAATCATCTTTTCAAGGTATTCCAGCTTTTCTTCAATTTTCTTTATCCGTTCTTCATCCATAATAATCACAGCTATTTTGTTTTATTCATACTTTAAATAATTTTTGGAGCAACCAGTAAAAACATAGATTGCCTTTTAATATAAATATTGAATAAAATTTAGAATAAACACTAACACTCACCGTAAATTTTTTAAATAAACTAAAAAACCGAGTAAGTAAATCAATAGATAAGTTTGTCGAAGTGGCATACTTATGCTGGAGATTGCGCTGATTAAGATAAATAAAATAAAAAAAGTACAAAAACGTACTTACACCCTTTAAGAAGGGAAACACACTTAAATTCTGTGCAATGCTCCAAAACAGGAGGTAATTAGAATGGCAAGAATGCACTCTAGGAAAAAGGGTAGAGCAGGTTCAAAGAAACCGTATA
>JBNJGV010000008.1:0-13435 GCA_051819785.1 Nanobdellota archaeon
AGTAACTCTGAAATACATCCCACTGCTAAGGAGATTTGTGACGGGCTAGACAATGATTGTGATGGCGATGTTGATGAAGATGGAGTATGCAGTGTTTGTACACCTGGTGAAACCGAAACCCGTCAATGCGGTGAAAGTGATGTAGGTGTTTGTAAATATGGTAACCAAACTAAAATATGTGAGCAAGACTTACCTCAAACTTATAAATGGAGTGAATGGGGCGATTGTAAAGGGGATGTATCTTCTTCTGAAGAGATTTGCGATGGGTTGGATAATGATTGTGATGGCGATGTTGATGAAGTTTGTGAATTGAATAAGCTCCAGAAATGCATTATTAATGAAGATAATTGTGATTTTGATGATATTCAAAGAACAACTATTCTTCTTAATGGCGAAAGATTGAGAGTGAGCGGTGATGTAGTTATTTCAAATGGTGAGATTGCAAGCGCGAGTTATGTAAAACATGAGACGCTTGTGTTGCTTAATGCAACTGGTGTCTCTTTTGAAGGGGACAGTCTTTCTTATGATGCTGAAAAAGTAAAAACTCCAGCAGATGATGAAGTGACTCCTATCGGTGAAGCTCCTGAGTATGATAATACTTCATTTGAAGATACTTCAGCTACTTTTTCTTATGAAAACGGTGAGATTGTTGAGGCTGTTGGCGCAAGTGAAGTTGATAACAATGTTGTTGAATTTGATGGTGTAAGGATAAGTCTGGATTCTGGCCAGGATTTTAGTATTACTAAAAATATGGAAGAAAGGCTTAATGTTGAATTGGCTTCTGGCTCAGCCCTTGAGGATGGTTATTTAAGTGTGGCTTATATTTTGATTGAACCAGGTTCAAGGTATAGTTATGTAGGTGATGACGCAGGCAAATTTTCTATATTTATACCTAGCGAAGCATCTTCATACAAGCTTTACATAAGGACTCTTCCACAAGAATCTTATAATTTACAAAATTGTGACCAGTGCGGCTTTATTGATTTTATAAATAATAATGCTACTTTAAAAGGGAATTTTGAATTTGAGAAACCAAGTACTGAGCTTCCTGTTTTTACTAATATTATTGATGCAGATGGAATTTTCCATTTTTCCCTGGATTCTGGAAATGTCCTTAGGTTAATTCCTTCAAATTTTGATGTTTATTCAGGTAATTATCTTGTAACTTATGCTCTTGATAGAGGATATAAGTTTATTGATGAGAAAAAGCCATATTCTGTTAAGGATATTCAGCCTGATATTAATTTTAGTAGCAAGATTCTGGTAAGAAATTCAGCAGGTGAGTTTAGGATGTATTCTGAAACAACTGAAGGGTTTTGGGATGAGTGGAATAAGGTGATTTATAAGTGAAAAAAAGCCAGGTAACTTTGTTTATAATTTTTGGTATAATAATACTTGCCATATTTGGGTTTATTTACTATGCAATCTCTGGTATTCAGTTGAATAATAGCAGTAATACTCCTGTTGATAGGTATATGAAAGAGTGCCTTTCTATGGAAGGGAAATATATCTTTGCAGAATTGGGCTACACAGCTGGTAAATTTAAGAATTCTACATATAACACTTCTTATGTTATGCATGGCAGTTCAGTTGATTTGCCTTCAATTAAGGAAATAAATTCTAATTTAAAAAAAGAGTTTAATAGGAGTATAAAACGTTGTATAAATAATTATTTTGGACATGAGAATATTACAAGATTAAAGCCAGAATATAATTTTGTTTATTCACAGGATAGTGTAAATATAAATATAAAAAAGCCTTATAAAGTGAAGACTTTTCAGAAATCAACCTACAAAGATATTGTTCCTATAACGGTTAATGTAAGGCTGAAATATCTTCTAAATTTGATTAACCATACATTGCAGGATTTTGCGCTTGATGGCTATGTCTATGAAAATTATTTATTAAAAGACCCCTATGTTGATGTTTACATAAAACAAAACGGAAGTGACAGGCTATGGATTGTACGTGATCACTTATCTTCAGAATACGAGGAACCCTATTTTTTTAGGTTTGCAGTTGAAAAGTAAGATTTATAAATTAGTAATATTTCTAAAAATAGCATGAATGTAAGTGTAAAAAAGTGTACTTCATATGATGAAGTTAAAAATTCTATAAGAAAAGCTTTGGACGAATTAGGTGGTA
Source organism: Nanobdellota archaeon (assembly GCA_051819785.1). Taxonomy (GTDB): domain Archaea; phylum Nanobdellota; class Nanobdellia; order Woesearchaeales; family DSVV01; genus CAZBGG01. The sequence continues at coordinate 2,146 of JBNJGV010000008.1, forward strand.
TAGAAAAATTTGTGAAATCTACTGATAAGGTTCTTTTAAAACCAAATCTTTGTAATCCTGTAAAGGATGCTGTTACACATCCCGAGTTTATAAAGGGAATGATAGAAATTGTAAAGGAAATCACACCAAATGTTTTTGTTGCTGATTTTCCTGCGGTTAATGAGCCTGATATAACTGTTGAAGTTCTAAAAAAGACCGGGATAATGGATGTTTTAAAAGAAACCAAAACAAAGTATTCAAATATTGAATATTCAGGATTTGTAGCTAAGCCTTTACTTTATTATAAAGTTCTTGAAAAAACTGATTTTGCTAAGATTTTTTTCCACGTAGACGTTGTTATAAATCTTCCTAAATTAAAAACCCATGGCGTGACTTATCTGACAGGAGCTGTTAAGAATCTTATGGGGCTTATTCATATGGATGAGCGTAATTACCTTCATAAAAATTTTGATAAAGATGGGTTTTCAAATGGTCTTCTTGATATTCTAACTTTTTTGAGGCCTAAGATAAAACTTAATGTGATGGATGCTGTGGAAGCTATGGAAGGTTTTGGTCCTGTAGAAGGTGATATGATTAATTTCAATAGGGTAATTGCTTCTGAGGATGCTTTATCACTGGATTTTGCTTCCTCAGAGATGACTGGGCATAAACTTGAATTAATGCCTATTTTAAAGGCTGCAAAAAAGAGAAAGATGCTTTCGCCGGTTGGAGATTTCAAAAGACAACAGTTCAAGCAACATCCTAATTATGGGCGTGATAATGATTTGGTTCCATGGATTGATGAGAATTGTAAAAATTGTGGGAATTGCGTTAAATCATGTCCTGCAGATGCTATTATTCAGGAGAATGGTAAATTAAAAATAAAAGAAGATGAATGCATTAAATGTTATTGTTGTATTGAAAATTGCAAATATAAATGTATTCATATCTGATTAAAATGGATGAGTTAGGTTATAGGAAAAAAATATTGAATAAGTGCCAGGTTGAAGGCAAGCTTCTTGACATAGGCGCAGGCCCAGTTAGCACTATAGCTGCTAAAGAGTTTGATTGTGATGTTGTGTGCGTTGATATCAGCGAGGATGCCTTTGAAACAGAAAAAAATAATGCTAAGGAACATGATGTTCAGGATAAAATAACTTTTAAGAAGGCTGATGCTCTTGCTCTACCTTTTGCAGATAATTATTTTGATTGGGCAATAAGTTATGGCGCTTTGCATCATATTGATTTGGATAAAAGAGATAAGTTTGTAGATGAAATGCTAAGAGTTGCAAACAGTATTATAATTGCTGATTTTAATAAGCAAGGTTTTCCACATGGTGATGATTATCAAATGGTGGATTATAAATGGCTAGAAGAGAAATTGGATTCTTTTGAATATTTTCTTTTGGATGATATACTTGTGTATGTTATCAGAAGTTAATTTTTATTTTATTCAGCTTGTAAATTACACTATCTTAGTTGAATAGTAAGTTTAAAGAATATTAAATGCCCCGATCGGGATTTGAACCCGAGTCCTCGCCTTGCTTCAGCAACGACCAGAGAATCTCTGATTCTCGCTGCCTCGAAAGGGCGAAATGATTGGCCGGACTACACCATCGGGGCGCTAATTTCTGGTTTTGATAATCTATTTATAAATTTTTTGTTTTTTTAAAAATTAAGGAAAATTATTTAAAAACAAAATTTTTGGTTACACTATATGAAAAGAGCACAGATCACTATTTTTATTATAATTGGAATAGTGATTTTGGCAATTGCTGGCCTATTATTCAGCCTTACTTTTTCAGAGCCGCTATCAAAAGATATTGATGCAAAGTCCCTTGAACCTTATGTCAGCGAATGCCTTAGAGGAATCTTAAAAGATTCTGTTGAAGTTGTTTCTGCTCAGGGCGGCTTTATTATCCCGCCAAATGATTCTATTTTTTTGTCTGAATATATAAGTGTCCCATATTTTTATGCAGATGAAAAAAAGATTCCATCAAAAGAAATTATTGAAGAACAAATTGAAAAATATATTGTTATGTCTATTCCAATGTGTCAATTGGACGTTTTTGAAAAACAGAGTTTTGATTTAGAAAAAAAAGAACCTTCACCAAAAGTTTCAATAACTGATGGTGAAGTCTCTGTGAATCTTGATTACCCAATAACCTTGAAAAAAGGCAATGTAACAATACAAAAGAATACTTTTTCAGCAAAAACAAAAAGCAGGCTGGGGGAATTCCATTTGTATGCAAAAAAGCTTTCTGAAACAATTGCAAAAATAAAAAGAGTTCCTCTTTCAGATATAGTAATTATGGGGAGTGAAAATGATTTTTTTGTTGATATAATTCATGCTAATGAAAGCGTTATTTATCGGCTTTATGATAATAAAAGTATCCCTGAAAGCTATAACTTTGCAGTACTTTATGATGTTGCTGATTCAAATGTAAAAGAAAAAATTGAAAAGATACCTTCTCAAACTGCGCATGTTGGCTATGAATACACCTATGACTTTAATATGAAATATATTTCAGCTGATACTGATATGTTTAATATTACAGACGGAATTATTAATTTCACACCCGAGTATAAGGACAAAGGAAGGCATTTGATTATGGTTTCTTCAAGTAATGACTGGACTTATATGAATTTGACAGTAAAATCTGAAAATGACCCTCCGCATATTGAGCCTATTTCAGACAGGGCCCTAAAAGTTGGTGAAGATTTTATTTACAGCGTTAAATGCCTTGATAATAATACCACTTTTTACAATGCTGTAACTGATTTAGCAGGCTTTGAAATAGACCTTAAAACAGGCGATATTTTATTTACTCCTACTTTAGGCCAGGCGGGAAAACATAATATAACAATTGTTGTAGTTGATGAATACGGCCAAAAAGATAATGAAACATTCCAGGTGAATATTTATGAATAAGCTGCCTATGATATCATTTGTATTGTTGTTATCAATTTTTATGATTTATGGAAATAACATAAAATGGGATGAAATCCCTCCGGATAAAATATCTGATTATGAACCATCAGAAATAGAAATTAATAAGCTAAATACTGAGCAGCTCTCTAATTTAAATAAAGACCAGATAAGATATCACTTGGCAGATATTAAATCAGAACAATTTGGGAAAATGGATTCATCAGAAGTAGGCTCTCTTGATGAATCTGATGCTAAAAAGTATTTTGCAGACAAACTCTCTTCAGGCTATTCTCCAAAAAATCCTAATGAACGTGAACTTTTGAAAAAAATAAAATCATATGAAGATGTCAACATGAATTCATTTTCTGATTTTGATAATGTTGAATTTGGTAAAAATGAATTTGGGAATTATATTGACACCCCCAATGGGGTAGTTTATCTTGAAACACCTGCTTCAGTGATACAGACAACTGAAGGTGTTGTTGTTGATGGTAATATCCGCCTTACAGAGGGCGATTTAACTGTCAGCACAGATTCTGATGGTAAAAAGTATTATTATCCTGGTCTTGATACTACATGCGATTTGGTAAGGGCTGATGGATACACTGGGGTTTCAATTGAAACAGATATGGAGATGCCAAATATCTATCCTGAAACTGATGAATTAAAAGAAGGAAGTGTTTCATTTGATGAAAATTCTTTAAAAGCGGGGGGTGATGGTTATATAATTCATGCTGATGAAAATAATGGTTTTGAAAATTTTGTTGCTAAGCCTGAAAAAGGAGGAGTAATAAAAATTAAATCACCAGGGGTTGAAGAATTTAGGGTGGATTCAACTACTATTTCATATACAGCAGACCCTAGCGGGGATGATTTAGTTGGAGAAAGCAAACTTAAACGATTCCCAAATGTCCCTTTTCAGAATCAGAAATATATAACTGATGATGTAACTATTGTTAGTGAAGATGGTGGGACCTCATTTGAAAAGGGAGGTACGATTAGTAAGGTTGTGGCATTTATGAAAGGTTGGAGTTTTGGTAAAGATAAGGACTCAGATGAAAGTAATGAAATTACCAGTAAAGACCCAGAAGTCCAGAAATTGGTTAATGATATTGAAGCAGGAGATAATTCAGTAGAATATATCAACCATAGAATTGGTGCAGTTTATACTACAAATGCTGAAATCTACATGGTTAATAGGGAAACTGGTGAGGTTACCTGTATAGGTTGTGGCAGTGGCTAGTAATGTTTTGGGTATACCACCAATTATAGGCAGAACGACTAAAATTTTATAAATGACCTGCTTTTCTGAAATAACTATTGTTATGGATATTATGGTTTATTTGCCACGGTCGCATAATCTGGTATTGCGCGAGCCTGGAAACTTGCAGAGTGAAAGGCTCAGCAAGCCTGCTTACAGAGAGCTCGTCCCTTTTGGGATTCCCGGTTCAAATCCGGGCCGTGGCGTTATAAATTTTCTAAAAATTTAAGGTAAAATAAAATGAGTGAAGAAAAAAAATGCGGATGTGGTGAGGAACACCACAATCATGAAGTTTCAACGGATGAGCTTGCCAGACACAACCATTTTATGATTAATACCATGATCAGAGCGTTAATCAGCAAAGGTGTATTGTCAAATGATGACATAAATAAAGCTGTTGATGATCTTCAGAAAATGGCTTCTGAAAAGCAATAATAATTTTTGTTATGTTGTTTTTATCATGAATCCTATTTCCAACTAGGACTATATCCTCTATCTCTGCACCTATTTGCATTCTTGTAAAAAGTCATTTCGGGTGCGATATCTTCAGCTTCAAAATAATTATCACAAATTTCTTGATCAACGCAAGATATTGTTTTAGTTTTCCTTGGACACCCATTTAGATATTCCATTATGTTTCCAGTAATATTAAATATTGCCGCATAACCTTGTCTCAATTTAGCATTTCTAGTATCTGTTTCGCCAATCCCAAGATTTCTATAATCTTCTCCAAATTGCTTAGCTTTCTCTAATAATTCCAAATCATCTCTTAGTCCATCTAATGGGAATTTTTTGTTTTCATACATCCTCATATGGCAACCTGCCAGTTGACTAAGCATAGCTGCATAATCACCATTTCTAATCCCTAATTCTTTGTAGGTTTCAAATGCTGCTCTGTAGTGTGGCTCAGCTTCTCCCCACTTGTCTTCTTTACCAAGTTTGGCAGCAGTAATATATTCTTGAATTGCCTCATTTTTTTTCATCCTATTTTCAGTTGCACCAGCATAAACTTCATCAGGAGAAATGACTTCTACAATTCCTGCAGGGTTAAGGTTTGCTGTTTGTACTCTATCTTCGATTGTACCTAAACTTGGAGCTGCAATTGCAGCTAAAGTTGCGAGTGTTGCGATTGCTTTTTTCATTTTGTAAAATCTCAATACTTATAATTAATTATGACTTGGAAGCAACAAATAATATAAACCTTTCGAATTATATCCTTTCAAAGTGGCGTTTTAATAGCAATCTAAACCAGATTTTCTTATAAGTCTGATGCTATTATGATATTTTTCATAGTAATTTTTTTGTAAATGATAAAATATATAAATTTTACTTCTTTTATTATTGCATGGGCATAGAAACAAAACTCAAGGACGTAGTTAAAGCAGTTGGTTTGCCAATCATTTTTTCAGTAGGGGTATTTACAGGATATAATTTTTATTCTCATCACAATGTTAGTTATGAGACTCAAGAAAAGAAAGTGTTCCAAAAAGTTGACGGGGTTATGTCACATACTACTTTAGAGTTTAATAAGGAGAATGGGGCAATAACACTTATTAGGGATAATTTTTTAGACTTGAAAATTTATAAGGATACTAATGGTGATAGAAGAGTTGATAGCCTATATGAATTAGGCAATCCATTTTTGAGGGGCTCTCATCCGAGAAGTTTTGAAAGAGATGAAGATTTTGAACAATATACTATGGTTTTTGAAGATGCAGATTGGGCTCTTGCAAAACAGCTGAAAAGGTTTAGGACGAACAGATATAAATTGTTCATAGGTTATGATTGAACTTAATTTTTAATTTTTCAAAAAGTTCTGCTCATAGTGAGTGATTTGGGAAAATGACAATCACTAGTTTTTTGGCGAGTTTTTACCAGATTTAATTATTACTAGGGCCTTGTTAGATGAATTCTTGATTTAGTACTTTATTTTTAAGTATGCTGAAGTTAAGTAAGTTTGCAACAAAACTTATATATTATGAGACACTATATAACAATATGAAAATATACCTATATATTTTATTATTTTTGTTTTTCCCACAATTAGTTTTAGGAATGGAAACTCATGATATTAGTTATTCTATTGATGATGATGTTATAAATGTAAAACATGCTCTTGAAATTGAAAATAGGACTGAGCTAGAGTTTCAGCTTCCTGAGGATGCGTACTTTTTTAGTGTTTCGGTAGATAATAAGACTGTAGATTATTCTTTGGTTCAGGCAAATACTTACAAGTTACTAAAAATTCCCCTCCGGCAGACAAATAATAAAGTAAGAGTGTTATATAGTACATCTGCTTTTCTTGATAAAGGAAAAAATTCGTATTTCTCTGGCTATATAACTCCTGTAAAAACAGATCTCCTTTCAATAGATTTAAGCCTTCCAAGAAAGGCATTGGTAGCAAGACCAGTTGATTCAGTAAATCCACCAATAATGCCCAAGCCTTTTACCATAAATACAAATGGCAGACAGATAGTGATAACATGGAAGGAGACCAACCCAAAGGATACTTTTTCTATATTTGTTGCTTATGAAGAGGAAAATTCATTTTCGTGGGGTTCGTTCTTGTCCGCTACTATAATAATAGTAGTATTTTTTGGTTATGTCTATTTTCGGAAGACAAAAATAAAATCATTCAGAAAGAATTCATTTTCTCATTTGTTAGACCCAGAAGAAAAAGTGGTAAATGTTTTATTAAAATCGAATGAACACGTAATGTGGCAAAAGGAGTTACAGATTGCAACCGGGTTTACTAAGTCAAAATTAAGCAGAACTGTCCGAAATATGGAAGAGAGAGGAATTTTAAAGAAAATTCCTTATGGTTCTACAAATAAAATTAAACTTATAGAAGAATCTAATAAAGAAGAAGAAAATAAATGAGTTCTATTGTGTTGCATTATGTTGCATACTGTTTCGGCAACATTTAATATATTATTTTTGTGTTATATATCCTAGAGCAAATGCTCGGAGGTGTTATAAATGAAATGGATAAAAAATATTGGTGTTGTGTTTGCGTTGTTGGTTTTAATGACGTTTTCAGTGACTGCGGTGAAAGCACAGCCAGAACTATCTGGTCCAGGAACTACTCCTGACAGCCCTTTTTATTTTTTAGACAAGATGTTTGATAGATTTCAATCGTCAGAATCCCTAGCTGATGAAAGGGCATCAGAAATGGTTGCTATGGTGGAAAAGGGTAATGAAAAGGCTTTTGAAAAGGCGAGGCAAGGTTACGATAAAGTAATGGAAAATAGGGAGAAACAAGCCCGAGAAAACGAGAAAAAAGCGGAAGGATTAGCTAGACAAGCAAGTAACCATATGGCTGTTTTAGCACAGGTAAGGGAAAATGCATCTGAACAAGTCCGGAAAGGAATTGATAAAGCTATAAATAAAAGCGTACAAGGAAGAGGAAATGCGCTTTTTGCTTTGAAGAATAAAAACTCTAAAAGAGCAGAATCAGTTGCAAAAGCAACACTTGAGGAAGTACTTGCTCATGCTCCTGAAGCAGCAAAACCAGGCCTTCAAAGAGCATTAGAAGCGCAAAACAGGAAAGGTGTGCAGTCAGGTAAAACTCAAGGAAATGCCTCTGAAGATAAAGGTAAGTCTGAAGTTGTTCCAGGAAAAGAAGGTACTAAAGGAAATGCTAAATACACGGAAAATGTTTCAAGGCAGATTCCTAGAGATTCCGAAGATGCTGGCCGAAAATCTGTAGAAAAGAATGAACAGGAAATGCAAGAATCATCTGAGACAGTTACCCAAGGTGAAAACTTCAGAATGCTTGTTTCAGATGCTCCTGCAGATATTGCAGATTTTGATAACATGGATGTAGAGCTTGGAAGAACCAGAATTTTTAGTGAGAATGAAGCAGGTTTTGAGGAAAGGGAACTTGACGTGACTGTTGATTTGACGCAACTTGTTGGTGCAGCTTCAACAGAGGTGCTTGAGACAGAACTTGAACCAGGAGTTTACAATAAGGTTGAGTTGTATGTTGACTCAATAAAAGCAACAGTTAATAATGAGTCAGCAGATGTTTTTGTGCCAAGCGGAAAATTACAGTTAGTAAAAAGTTTCGAGATTGTAAAAGATGATGTCACTACTTTTGTTTTTGATATTAATGTAGTGAGGAAAGGACAAGGAAATGAATATAATCTTTTGCCTGTAATTTCGGAGAGTGGTGTTGTTGGAAAAGATCTTGCTGAATCAGAAGTTGAAGAAGTAGAAGAAAATGAGACTGAGGATGAACAAGAGTCTGAAAAAGAGATTGAAGAAGACTGTAAAAGTAGTGCTGACTGTGAAGAAGGCTTTGAGTGCGTAAGGGGGGAATGTGAAAAGATTGAGAAAGAAGATGCTGAATCTCGAAATAATCCATTAAACAAATCCGAACAACCCCCTAAAACAAGGAAGGCAGATAATTAATTTTTTATTTTTATTTTTTTATAAATTAATTAAACCTGTTAAGTTTTCTGTTCAAAAAATTTGGTTTTTTGGAATATATATTTCTACATTTTGGATAATCTTGAAAAATAGTTGTATATAATTATTATTTGGAATGCAAGTTTATGTATGTATGCACACAATGTAATTGGCCAAAAAACGTTTCTTTTCCGAAAAATTCAATAAGTGTAAGGAATTTTCAACTGTTATGCAAAGGGTTCAGAAGATATTAAGCAATAATGGGTTCTGTTCAAGAAGAAAAGCGGAGGATCTAATTAATCAGGGCCGGGTTAGAGTAAACCATAAAACTATAAGCATAGGTGATAAGGCTTCATCTGAAGATGATATAAGTGTCGATGGTAAAATTATCAAAAAAATTTCCCGGGTTTATGTAATTTTTAATAAGCCTGTTAAGTGTGTGACTGCATTAAATGACCCCAAATATAAAACAATAATGGATTATATTAGTTTGAAGGAGAGGATTTTTCCAGTGGGCAGGCTTGATTATAATACTTCTGGGTTGTTGCTCTTGACAAATGATGGTGATTTTGCAAATAAGGTCGCTCATCCTAGCCATGGCTCTATGAAATTGTATCGAGTAGTATTACAGCAAAAATTACTTAAAAGTGATATTAAGAAAATAAGGAATGGTATCAAATTAGATGACGGATTAGCGAAGGCAGATGTTAAGAAGGTTACTGATTATTCTGCTAAAGTTTTTATACATATTGGAAGAAACAGGATTGTAAGGAGAATTTTTAAGCACTTGGGTTATAATATTAAGACACTTCATAGGGAAGGTATTGGTGGTCTTAAGTTGGATTGTCTTGCTGAAGGAAAATATAAGGTTATCAAAAAAAAAGTTGCTGAAAAAGCCTTGGCAGAGTTTAACAAAAAAGATAATAAATAAAAAATTATATCATTTCGCCCAAATCAACTTCTTCGTTCTCGTCAATCAACTCCGAATCAATATCTTCATCTACTTGTTCTTGTTGTTCATTATCTTTTTCTTTGTATGAGTCTTCACTGTTGTTTTCTTGATTTTTATTATCTATGTTGTCTTGTTTTTCAGGAAAATCATAGTCCTGGTTATCTGTTTTTTTTTCTCCGCATGCACTAACCAGTAAAAGAGCGAATAATAAAATAAGCAGTCTTTTCATTTAGCTCACCTCTCCTGATGAATTTGATTTACACCCATAAGTAGGACATCCACTTTCATCTTTTCCAGTTACAATAATGTCATCAGCTCCTCCTGGACAAAAGCTTGGTGCTGGAAAATTTTGACATGATTTTTCAATTGTGTCCCTAGAATCACTTGAATTTTCACTTGTTCCTGTAGGGTCATTTGATTTAGGTTCTTGGTTTTGACATGGGCATTTTCCTTTGCATTTAACTGCGACATTTGCCCTTTTAGCATAACAATCATTGGAATATGTTTTTCCATCTGCACCACACACGGGTTCATATTGTTCAGTGCATACTATGCCTGTAGGATTACTTGAATTTTCACTTATTCCTGTAGAGTCAGTTGATTTAGGTTTTTGGTTATGACACGGGCATTTTCCTTTGCATTTAACTGCGACATTTGCCCTTTTAGCATAACAATCATTGGAATATGTTTTCCCATCTGCACCACACACAGGTTCATATTGTTCAGTGCATACTATGCCTGTAGGATTCCTTGAATTATGTTCTGTTGGTTCAATACTGTCGACTATTTTTTTTTCAAGAACTTTTAATCTTTTAATTTTCTGAATCAGTTCTTCTTTTGAATCCACATTTTTATTAATAGTTCCTATTATTTTTTCTCTTTCTTTTTCTTTAAGTGTTTTTGCTATTTTATACAGCTTTTGTTTGGTTTCTCTTATTTCGTCTTTTTTCTTTTTTTGATTGGCAACCTTTTCTCTAAGCCTTTTTTTATCAAGTTCGCCTTCTATGTATTTTTTCTTCTTTTCTTGTATTGCATTAAGTATGTTCTCTTTTTTCTTTTCTACAATCTCATTTGCATGCCTTAGAGCTTCTTGTTTCATCTTTTCGGCTTTTTGCTTTTCTTTAGCAATGTCTTGAGCGAGTTCTCTTTTGAATTCTTCTTTTGCTTTAGTCTTCATTTCTTTATAGATTGTTGAAAAGTGTTCTTTTGCTTCTTTTTTTGTAATATTTTTTTCTCTTATTCTTTTAGTAATTTCTTGTCCCTTTTCTGTCTTTTTAAAATCTTTAACCTTATCAACTATCTTTTCAAGCCTTTCTGCGTTAAACTCTTTTATTTTTTGTCTGATTTCGTCATTGATACTTTCGAGCTCTTCTTTTTCTATATTTTTTGTTCTTTCTTTTACATTTTTTCTTTCTTCAGGCGAAAGTTTTTTTCCAACCATTTCTCTAAAATCTTTAACAAGATTTTTTGAGGTTTCTTTGAAAACAAGGAAATCTTTTACATTTTCTTGTTGGTTTTTACTAATTTCATATTCACTAATATTTTTAGCTAGTTCAGTCATTTGGTCAACAATTGCTTGTGCTGAGGCAGATAAATTATCTTCCTTATTAATTATGTCAATCGTGCCAAGTCCAACATAAATCTTTTTGTATATTGCCTTTTCTAGTTGCAGGAATCTTATCTCTGAGCCAAGTCCATTGTGCATAATATTTGTTTCATTTTGGTTTTCTTGTTCTATTTGCTCTTCTTCTTCTTC
>JBNJGV010000008.1:13535-38280 GCA_051819785.1 Nanobdellota archaeon
CATCTTCATCTAGGTTTTCATTAATTTCATTTTGGTTTTCTTGTTCTATTTGCTCTTCTTCTTCTTCTTCATTGTCATCTTCATCTAGGTTTTCATTAAGCCCAGCTTGGTCTTCAAGCCCTCCATCACTTGGGTTGTCAGTATAAACCTCTGATGCAATCATTATATTGTTATTTTCTATTTTTAAATTGAATTCGCCTGGTTGTTGGTTTACAAGCTCTTTTGCTCTTTCTACAATTTCAAATGCAGCCTGAATATCGTCTTCATCTGAGAGGACTTCACCAGCATTTTCTTCAACTTGTGAAGCACCTGTAATTCCTCTTAAAACTGTAATTTTTAATGTCGCTTCGTTTGGAACCTTATCCTTTATTGATTCAGCTTTATCTGCTATGGTACTATCATAGTAGGGATTGTTACTATCATAGTTTTCAAAATTCGTACTACCTGTACAAACTTGTATTACTAATGTGAAAATTAAAAGCGTCAGAATACATAATTTTTTCATTATATCAACCTCTTTTTTAGATAATTACCTCTAATTTGGAGTTGTTTCTTTTTATATTTTTCTATTAGTGAGCAAAATATGGTACTATTTTATATGCAACTCAACAATATCACCATCTTTTAGAACATGTGTTGGTTTTTTGAAAACTTGTCCCTCGAATTTGGCTGAATCACCCCAGACTCTTGCATATCTGAAGTTTTCGAGAAAATCTTTGTGTAGCTTTATACACATATCTTTTATGCTTGATTTTTTTTGCATAATCATTGGCTCATTTAAATCAGCTTCTTTATTTATCTCTTTGCAATAAATCCTTATTAAACCTAGAGAGTCATAAATCATTTGCTTAAGTTTTGGTATATTGTACCCGCTTTGTGCAGATATCTTTAAGTTAGCATTAACTTCAGAGATTATTTTATTGACCTCTTTTGGGTCGGTCATGTCTGCCTTTGTAACAATAGTTCCTGATTTCACATATTTTTTATTACCTTCAATAACATCTATGAATTCATCAGCAGTGATGTCTGTTCTTATTACTACTTCCGCGTTCATTATCCTGTATTCCTTTAATATGGCTTCGAGTGTTTTCTTATCAACTTTTGTAAGTTTTACTGTGGTTCCTATTGAAAGACCGCCTTTCGCGGTTTTATTAATTACAACATCTGGCTTTTTCTTATTAAGTCTAAGACCTGAATCATAAATCTCTTTTAAAAGTGCATTATACTGCTGTGGTTGATTGACATCTATTAGTAACAGTACAAGATCTGCGCTTCTAAGAACAGCTAATACTTCTCTGCCTCTGCCTCTTCCTGAAGCTGCACCCTCGACAATTCCTGGTACATCTAATACTTGGATTTTGGCATGATTGTATTCCATTAGACCTGGAATCACATCGAGTGTTGTAAAGGCATATTCTGCAACTTCAGAATTGGCATTTGTTAGTGCATTAAGGAGAGTTGATTTACCAACAGAGGGAAAACCCAAAAGCACAACTGTTGAATCGCCTGATTTTTTTACACTATACCCTTCTGACCCTCCTTTGCCGCCTCCTCTTGAGGATTCTTTTTCTTTAAGTTTAGCTATTTTAGCTTTTAGAAGGCCAATGTGGTGTTGTGTTTTTTTGTTATATTTAGTCTTGGCTAATTCGTCTTCTAATTCCTTGATTCTACTATTGTACTCTGCCATTATTTTAAGAAAAAAGTAAGGTCTATAAAAAACTTATTCATCTACGTCATAACCTATCTCAAGTTTACCTAAAAAACCATCCTTATTTTGTTGTTCTATATTATCATATGAGGTGTCGTTATAGTAATAAACTTTTACTTCTACATCTGTTCCTTGGTTCTCAAGATTAAATGTGCTGCTCAATTCGCTTATTATCTTATCTTTAGCTTCCTTGTAAGTCTCATGTAGTATTATGTCAAGTTCTACTGTTTCATCAAATTTTATAAAAACCAGATTGCTCCTTTTATTTCCATCAACTGAGAATCTCCATTTCTCCATTCCGTATTCTTTGAAATCTCTTTTAAGGCTTAGTCGTGGCTGCTTTGTCTTTGAAAGCTTTATATTTTCAATCTCCTTAGCGCTTAAACTTTTTTTCATAAGCTTTTTCAGAATAAATTGTAATTCTTCGGTGGAATTTGCCATGTAGTGCTCAATATGGTTAAGATTCTTCTTTCCACTATATTTTTTGAATATGTGCCATTGATTTTTATCTCCTAACCTGGCTTCTATATTAACTGTATACTCCTTGTATTTACGCTCGTAAACAACCACATCCCATGTATTAACTAGCTTTTTCCACATAGTATTACAAACCTTTTTTACCTTTTTATTTTTTTTGGTGGTTTTAATAAAAAATCAGAGAAAATGTAATAATATTTGTTTTAGACAAATTCAACCTTTTTTGCTCTTATTCCTTTAGGTTGTACACTCTTTTTATGACATTCCTTACACTCATAACGGAGATCTGTCTTTTTAGTAACTTTACTTCCTGTCATCTTGAATTGTGTCACTGCTGGCTTAGAATATCTTCCCTGGCTTCCGATACCCCTTGCAAGGCCTCTCTTTCTAGCTCTGTATTTAGAACCTCTACTAAGAGAACTGGCTTTGCCCTTTTTAGCTTGGTTAACTTTCTGCTCAGTGTGCTTTTTGCAATAGACACAATATCTTTTGACTGTTTTTGGAATTTTCATAATTAAAACCTTGTATTTTTGGTCACTAGAAAAATAGGTTATTTATAAATATAACGGATTTGCTTTATTGAAAATCTCGCAGAGATTTGAAAGGGGTCTAATAACAAAAATCTTTTGGATTTTTGGAACATCCAGAGCTGTGCTCTGGATTGTACCCCTTCCTTTAGGGCGAGATTTTCAATTCAAAGAAATCGAAGATTTCTTGAACATGAAAATCCCTTTTCATTGTTCCAAAAATTTTGGGTTCCTAAAAAATAAATTGCAAGCCCTAAATACTCCTACCTTTAGGTTGGGGATGGGCTTGCAATCAATAAACCCAAAATTTTTGTTATTTATAATTTTCATAGCTTACCGTTTCATGTTCTAGCTTTACTAATGGATTCAGCAATCTTTTTTGTTTCATTTTTCACATATGTTGTCATTTGATTATCTGAATCAGTGCATAGTTGACTATCTACCCAATTGATGTAATTGTATAATGTTGTTTTTGGAATATGGTAACTTTGCTGTAATCTCTGGTAAATCCTAATATTTTTATCAGGATTATCACTGCTGTATTTATTGTGCCACAACTGATTGTATGTTTTGTAGATTTCTAAAATCCTGTTAGCTTTATCTTCATCGGGCATTTTTTTATAAGGATTTTTTATTATTTCGTCCATGTTAGTGTAATTATTGGTTCTTTCAGGAGAATTATTATTGTTTTGTTCAGGTTGTGTGTTTCCAGAGTCGTTCGTGGTGGGTGTCTGGGCATAATTTTCGTTCTGACTTGGCGGCATGGTAATTATATAGGGTGTTTCTCTGGAATTTGGTCTTCTCCTATTTTGAGTTCTTTCATGGCTGGTTGTTTGGTCAGTGTTTGTTGTGCTACCTTTAAATTTCTGGTAGGTTTTTCTGGCGAGATTCGTAATGTATCCTAAACAGGGTATTAAAAAAAGAAGTCCTTTCCCAAAGTTATCTTTTTCTTTGTTTGTTAATTCTTCAATTTTGTATTCTAGATTTGTATTTTGTTTTTGAAAATTGTCAATTATGTTGCTTAAGCTTTGGTTGAGCCTTTCATAGTTGCTTTTCATATTTTCTAAATTGTTATGATATGTGTTTTTACCTTGGTTAAGTATGTTTTTAAGATTGATAGTTCCATAATTTCTACTTAGAAAATTAGGTCCTTTTGTTGGATAGTTTTTCTCAGGCCCATACCTTTCGAGATTTTCTTTTGTAAACAAGTTTTTTTTACCAGTGTCTTCTGCTAATCTTTTGTATGTCTCGAAAGTAAATGCTCCTCTTTGTGAAAGTTTTATACCATTTATTTTATTTTTGGCCCAGTCTAAACTATTATTATTTGTAAGATCCATAGCTATTTTGCTTAATGAATCACCTGCTTTGACATTGTAGGTTGTGTTTTTCTTTTGATTGTTTTTTCTGATAAGTTCTTTTATCCTAGAAAGTTGCTTATTTCTTTCAGACTCGAGTTCTTTTAAATTATCGAGATTTCGCTCAATCTTTTTGTTTTGGTTTTGAAGAGTATTAGTTATATCTTTGTTGTTCTTAAAGCTAGTGAAATATATGCCTGACATAAAAGCTGAGGCTACTAGTCCTGTAGCGATGGCTTTTTTCAGGAAGCCACTCTGATTTGCCATTCAGTAAAACATACATTTTAGTTTTATAAAATCTTTGGTAGAAATCCCGGAAAATTTTCAACTTTTCTATTTTTATATTAAAAATATTTTAAGTTGTTTAATCTAAAAATCATGGTTAAATAATAAAATAACTTCTAAGGAATAGTAGTCAATTAACCCTAATTTTTGTTGTTTATTTCTTCAGCCCTATTTTTTTCAACAAGTATTTTCACTATTTCGTTTGGAAGATTTGCGATTTCATCAGTTTCAAATGGCCCCAATACATTCATTTCTTTGTCAAAAAATTTTGGAACTGGATGTAAAAACCTAATCATTTTATTTTTGGGCTCTTCTTTGTATTCTTGCTTATTATTTTCCTCTGGATTGTTGTTTGAATAGTTTTCTTTGTTTGTTTCTGTTTTTTCTTTAGTTTTTTCTTTTTTTCCGAGCAATTCTTTGATTGTAGAATCTCTGTAAGCATTAAGTGTTTTTACAAGCGTCGTGAATAATTCTTTTTCTTTATCAATCAGGTTAGCAACATCCGCAGGCTTAGCATCAGTTCTTGATTTGGTTATGGCCATGTTTATAATTTTCCTTTCTCGTTTTTGATAAAGTTCATTTATGATTCGTTTCATGCTGTAGTATTTTTGTTCTTCTTTTCTTATTTGTGTGCCTGAGAAAGAATCTATCTCTCTTCTTTTTTTATTGATTTCATTTTCAAGACTTTTAATATGGCTTGAAAGCTCTTCAACAAAATTATCAGGGAGTTTCTGGACTTCATCCCTGCTTTTTTCTCTCCTTAAAAGTTCATAAACTGTTTCGTAGTTAATCAAAATCTCTTGGTTTTCTTCCCCCATAATTATCAGCAGTTTGATATTGTATATAAATATTTTCTGGCCGGACTGGGTTGTTTAGCAAATCTTTTATAAATTGTTTTAAAATCCGTTACTAGTATGGTAGAATTTGAGTTTCAAGATATTAAGTTTGTAGATAAAGGGGATTTTGTCAGGGCAGTATTTCTTGTTAATTTTTATTTTGATTTACCAAAAGAAACCCTTGAAAGTGTTGGGAATTTTACTGTGACTGATGGCAAGCTTATTTTTAGGACAGGTAGAAATATTGAAAAAAAAGTTTCACGATTGATTTCGAATGGTTTTGATAATCTTTACTGTTCTGTAACTGGGAGAGAAGCGGTTTATATACATTCCAATTCAGGGATACCTTTAATAGGCTCTAGTTATTTCGGGATAGTTGATAGAAATACTAATTTAATCGAGTTAAGACCTAATACTGGTTGTAATCTTTCTTGTATTTATTGCTCTGTCAATGAGGGAGGTTATAAGGCTGTTGACTTTGTTGTTGAAAAAGATTATATCGTTAATGAGCTTGGCAAATTGCTTGAGTTTAAACAAGAAAATGATATCGAGATACATATAAATCCTCAGGGTGAACCCTTACTATATGGCTCTCTTGAAGAGCTCATACATGATGTATCTAAATTTTCTTGTGTCAAAAGAATATCAATGGATACTAATGGATTGCTTTTAACAAAACAAAAGGTGGATTCTTTATTAAAATCCGGACTCACGAGATTTAATATTAGTATAGATTCTCTTAATTTGGAGAATGCGAAAAGAATTTCTCAGAGAAATTATCCCGTCAATCGTTTGATGGAGATAATATCTTATATCTCAACCAAAGGTCAAGTAATGATAACTCCTCTTCTTTTGAATGGGATTAATGATAATGAGATTGAAGATTTGATAAAATTTGCGATGCGTATTGGTATAAACCTTGGGATACAAAATTTTCTCAGTTATAAGCATGGAAAGAATCCCGTAAAGCCTTTTCCAATGAATGAATTTTATGATTATTTGAAAAATCTTGAAGAAAAATATGATATTAAGCTGATATATTCTGCTTCGGATTTTG
Source organism: Nanobdellota archaeon (assembly GCA_051819785.1). Lineage (GTDB taxonomy): Archaea > Nanobdellota > Nanobdellia > Woesearchaeales > DSVV01 > CAZBGG01. The sequence continues at coordinate 19,781 of JBNJGV010000008.1, forward strand.
GTATTCATAAAACAAAGGTATTGCCTTGTCCATATAAAAAAAATGATATTGTGGAGTGTGAGATCTTTTCCAAAGGAAGGGCGAAAGATGAATTATTGGGCGTTTTGGATTCAAGGTCTTTAGAAATCAAGGATATAAAAAAGGAAAAAAAATCTATGAAAGTAAAGATTATCAGAACGAAGCATAACATCCTAAAGGCCTGCCAGCTTACGTGATGCTAATAATCTTTTGTTCGCATTTATCAATTATTTAATAAAAGGAATTGTTAGCGGATACTTGTAGACTTCTTTATTATAAGCTCTTACTGCACCAATTATTTTCACAACTAAAGCAAAAATGCTTAATCCAATCATAGCTGGAATTGTAATTACCATTAATATTATTGTAAATGAAAGTAATATTGCAGCTGCATTATATATTAACATGCTTAATGTAAAATTAAGCGCATTTTTAGCGTTTTCATGGGCAAAACCCTTTTTTTTAATAAGGAATATTACGAGCGGTCCGATAAACCCTGCGAATATTGCTACTAAATGCGCCAGCATTCCGAGCGTTTTTTCATCATCATTTATTTTTTTACTAGTCATTATTTTTTCACCTCATGTATTCTTCCTTAAACATTCTTAAAGTAAGGAAAAAGTAGGATAGTAGTAATGGTCCAATAACAAGGCCAAGAATTCCAAAAAATGGAATTCCTATGAATATACCTATTAGAGAAATCAGAGGATGCATCTTGCCTACTTTGCTCTGGAGAGCTGGTCTCAAAAAGTTATCAATATTGCTTATAATAAAACCCCATATAAATAAACCAGTGGCTGCTACTGGTTTATGCACAACTAGTTTGTATATACCTGCCGGAATCCATATTATTGGTACACCTACAACTGGAAGAAATGAAAGTATTATTCCTACTACTCCCCATAGTGTTGCTCCAGGAACATTGAATATGTGCAATCCAATTCCGAGTAAAACTCCCTGAACTAAGGCAATGACACCGGTGCTTATCACAACCGCGCGGGTGACGTCTCTGAATTCTTTTAGTAACCTATGGCTATTTTTTTTTGTGAATGGTATGAATTCATAGCCTATGTTGATTAATTTTTCGTGATTTATGAACATATAATATAGTAAAAAATATGCAATTACAAGATTGATTATAAATGATGTCACTTTATTAAGAGCAGATAATAAAGATGTTTGAAAAAAGCTGCCCAAATTGGAAATTTCTGATTGTAGTAAGCTCTGTAAATCAACATTTTGGATATATTTATCAATAATTTCAAGACTATCAAACTCGTCTATCATATTTTGAGCTTTAACAGCAATTACTTGTACTTCTCCTACTAGAGCAGAAGTAAGTGATAGAAGTGGGACAATAATTAGGAGTGTTATTAGAGTAATAACGATTATACTTACTATTCTTTTATTTTTTATTTTTTTATTTAATTTGCTGAATAGTGGCATAAATAATACATAAAGGATTAGAGCTCCAAAAATTCCATTGATATATGGCGACATAGCAATAGCAATAAATATAGTCAAAGCTAAAATCAGTATGATTGCAATATTACGCCTGAAAATTTCTTTCATTTTTTCCTTTATTTTTGCATTTCGTTTTTTTGAAGTTGGATTGTCTGGGTTGGGAATGCGAATTCAATTTTTTCTTTTTCAAACTCTTTTGCTATACCTAAGTTTATTTTCTCGTTAATATCCATATATTCATTATAGTCTGCAGTTTCTGCATAATATACTATTTCATAGACTAGGCTAAAGTCTCCATAAGATTTAAAATTAGCCCTGTCAAATCTTGCTTTTTGTGTATTTCCGATTATTTCCTTTATTATTCCAGGAATTTTTTCAAGTTTTTTTACAGGTGTTGAGTATACTACACCTATTGTGAAAACTACTCTTCTTTCCTCAAGTTTCTTATAGTTATTTATTCTTGTGCTTGTAAGCTCATTATTGCTAACTATAAGTTCTTGGCCCTGGAGAGTTTGTATGCGTGTGCTTTTCAGGCCAATTCGTTTAACTGTTCCGAGATCATTTCCAATTACAATAAAGTCACCCTCAACGAAAGGCTTGTCGAAATATATTGAAAAACTGCTGAAAAGATCAGATAATATGTTTTGAAGAGCAAATGCGATTGCTATTCCTCCAATTCCAACTCCTGCTAATAATGAACTAATGTTTATTCCGAAATTTGAAAGAAGTAATAATACTGCGATAATTACCAGAAAAATTTTTCCAATCGTTCCAATAACCCTAATCAGCTGTACGCTGCCTCCATATTCTGTTTTCTTTTTTATCTTTATTTGTTCTTTTACAAAAACATCGATTCCTTTGAACATTCCACGTACAAGGTAGAATGTTAATATAAACCATAAAAGGTAAAAAAGAGCCTTCTCAACGAACTCAGGTAAAGTGAGTGTTTTTGAAATAATAAAAAGCGATACAACCGAATTGAAAGGCCACCCCAGCTGCTCTATAAATTCAATCCCCATATCATCTATTTTTGTCTTGGTCTTTTTTGCTATCTTCTTGATTTTATGTATAATATATAACTCGAATATTTTTAGAAATGCTATAATTCCAATAAATACTGCCAGTGCAATCAGGTAGTTATTGAGGGTGTTTTTCTCAGCAATAATATTTATTCCTTCAACAAAACTGGTAGTGTTTGTTATGTTCATATAAAATTACAAATCTTATTATTTTAAATAATTTTTGTAAAGTTTATTATATAACGACGAATTTGTTCACTTTTTAATCGTATTGTTGTCTATTTCTCATTTATTTATTCACTACATGGCAGTAGTTATAATAGAAACATTTAAATACATGTGGGCTCTAACAATTTAGATGGATTTCGGGAAAAATATTTATGATATCATTTTTGAGGATATATTAAACATTCCTGAATTATATGAAAATGGAATTCTTAATAATTGTTCTAGCGAATCTCCTGGCTGTATCTCTTTTAAAGAAAACGTTACGGATATAGTAAATAACATTGATAGCTCTTTAATGGACCTTGAGGGTACCATGAGAAGGTACAGGCAGACTGTTTCCAGTAAATTTGGATCATATAATATGGATGTTGCTAACTCGCGTTTATTGTTATGTAAAACTTCAGGAGATCTTGAGTTGAACCTTGAAAAAAAGATGGCCATGCCACTTTTTGATCATTTGAAAAGTGATTCAGGAGATCTTCAGGATATATTGCTACGAAATAATACTTCTATCGAAGCACTTGAACAAACCTGCAACGACAGGTTTCAAGAAAAAACCAAATCAAATAGAGAAGATTCACAATATTTACAAAACAGGAAGAAAGTCAAGGTAGATAAGGGATTTATTCAGTTTTTTCCTTTTGAAGCTAACAGGAAAAAAAAACCGGATAGTGTAAAATCTCTTCCGAAGGATCTCCAATATGTTGCCTTGGAAGGACGGGTGAAATATTTCCCTTCAAGTATTGAGAAAATATGCAGGAAAACTGCAGAATATATAACCAAAGAAGCTTTCTTTTTTCCAGAAGACAAGAAAAAAATGGAGCCTTTGGAAAAATACGTTGTAAAAAATGACCTTATTGGATTCAAATTAATATTTTCTCATCCAGAGATGTTTCACGATAAAAGGCTTTCAAGGATGGGGCTCTCGGCTTTTAGAAGGTGTTGTAAAGGGCATGGTATGGTCGGCAAAGAATCTTATAAAAAGATTACAGAACATGGTTTTAGTAAAGTTTCTGATTTGACACAAGCAGATGTTTCTTATTATGATTGCAGGGGGAATAAGCCTTATGAGTTTGAAGCCCAGATAACGGATGTTTTAAGGTATTCTATAATAGATATTTGCGGAGAACGTTCTCATAATCTACATAAGCAGAGAATGAAATATGGCCTGCGGGATGATTTCTTTTATCAGGAAACTGTTGAAAAAATATTTACTAGTCCCTATCACACATGGAATTCAAGGGAAAATATTAAAAAACAAATGAGATCAAAATATAGAGAGGTTTATAATTTTTTAATAAATCGCTTTGAAAATTTTTTCATGGAGGAAGTAAAAAATGCTTATGGTGTAGATGATGCTAATTATTTACCTCATTTCTTATCATTTGACAGAAAAAATTATATGAATTTGTTAACTTCTGACTGATTTAGTTGGTTTTTCTTCTTCAACTATTAAGGCATGGTATTCTTGGTATATGCGATAATCTTTTTTAAGTGATTTTTCGAATAGTTTTCTAATATCTTCATATTTATCATTCTTTTTTATTATAGCTTTTCTTGAAAAAAGTCTTTTGGTGTATGTGTCAACTACAAAAACCGGGATTTTGTATGCGTATAATAATATTGAATCAGCAGTTTCCGGTCCGACTCCCCACAAAGAGAGAAGCTCATCCCGTGGAGGTTCTTTTTTCAGATTTGTAAAAAATTCAGTAAATATTTTCAGTTTTTTGGCCTTTTGGTTAAAATAGCCAGCTGGTTTTATTGCATCGCATAAGTCTTTTTCATCTATATTTTTCATATTTTTTGGAGAAAGACAGTTTATATCTTTTAGTTGTAAAAGTGCTTTTTCTACATTTATCCACGAAGTATTTTGGGTCAAGATTGCGCCAATACATATCTCAAAGCGTTGTTTTTCGTTTTTTGGATATGAGTAGTCTCCAGGGTGGTAACCTCTTATATTACCTGTTTTAGTGGGGTTACTACCCTTTACATCCAAAAGTGGCCACCATCCTTGGGGCCCGTATTTCATAATTAAGTCATTGTATATCTTTTGTATTTGAGTCATTGCTATCTATATAAATTATCTATTAATTAAATTTTACTAAGAGTTTTTATATAGTCGTTATTGTTCAGTTAATGCTTACTTATTTATATTACATAATCTAAGAGTCAATTATGGGTTTTTTTGACAAGTTAATCGGAAGAAAAGGTTCTCAAAATGACTCCCGCGAATCTACATTGCAGGATAGTGAACCTTTATATCCTTACCAAAATCAAGGGCAACAAAGAGTTGGCCTTACAGATGGTTTAGATAGTCCAAGTCAGCTTGATACTGGTTCTTCTTATGCTGATTCGGTGAAAAGTGATTATCTAGCTCAGCAACAGAGTTCTCAAAGGGGGAATTTTACCGATTTGAATGCTACTGATAATTCTGCCGAAACTGGACAAGGTAATACATATTCTGAAGGAATGCAAGTAAGGGAAATGCCTACTGAGGCGCAGAGGTTTCAAGAAAAGATTTCTCAGAATCCTGGCAACATTGAAAAAGACCTTGAGATAATATCCACTAAGCTGGATGCGCTTAAATCCACTATAGAAAATGTTGACCAAAGGGTTAGAAAGATTGAAAAGATTGCAGAGCAGGAAAATAACCAAAACAAGACATATAAATGGTAAAAATATTTAAAATAGATTTTTATTCATGATTTTATGAAATTAAGATTTGCAATTATAGTCATTTTTAGTGTTTTAATATTTGATCAGTTGACTAAATTTTTTTTACAAAGAGCACTTTTTATGGGCAGAGAAATAAAACTATTGGGTGATTTCTTTAAGCTTAGGTTGACTTTTAATACTGGTGCGGCATTTAGTATTCTTTTAGATAGTAATATGCTTTTGATATTTTTAAGTGGGATAATCTTAACACTACTCCTTTTTTATCTTTATAAAGAAAAAGATAAGAGGTTTCCTATAGGGTTAGTTATAGGCGGTGCTTTAGGGAATTTAATAGATAGATTTGTTTATGGAGCTGTGGTGGATTTTGTGGATATCTGGATATGGCCTGTTTTTAATTTTGCTGATGTAGCAATCTCTATAGGTGTTATTTTTCTTGTTATTGATTATTTTTTTAAAGAATAAGGTAATAAATAAAATAAATTTATTTTTTTGTAGTTCTTTTCTTGCTTGACTTCGAAGCTTTCTTTGTAGTTTTTTTAGCTGTACTCTTACTTTTCTTTTTAGTTGTTGTTTTTTTTGTAGTTTTTTTGTTTCCTGTCTTTTTCTTAGAGGTTTTTGCTTTTCCAGTTGATTTTGAAACTTTCTTTGTAGTTTTTTTAGCTGTACTCTTGCTTTTCTTTTTAGTTGGTTTTTTTTTATCTTTCTTAACTGGTTCAAAGTTGTCAACAATAATAGGTTTAGGTTCATGTGTGTCCCTTGTTACTTTATATTGTTCTTTTTTTCTCAGTTGCTTCGTCGAAAATAATATACCTGCAATTCCAAGCAATAACATAGCAGCAGTCAGTGTAAATTTATTGTTCTCTTCTACGTAAATTAGTATTGTATTGAAAACTGCTATTGCAAAGAATACTACAAAATACAGCCAAGCTGCTTTCACTTTACTGGCTATACTGTAAAGTCCTATACTTGCTACTATTAGCAAGAAGAAAGCAAAATATAACTCTCCGACAAATAGACCTGTATTCTCCTTGGGCAATTGCATTGCAAAACCTAGAAAATAAAGTATTACCAGTAAAAGTAGCCAAAAATAATTTTTGCGTTCCATAGTATATAGAGGATGCTGACTTGTTATATAAATATTTCTATTTCAAAGTGGTGTCAGAATTCTTCAAAATCATCTAATTTCTTAAGATAACCTTTTTTTCTCAGGAAGTGGACTTGTGTAGGCCGATATTTAAATACAATATCTCCTTTGTCATCGCCTCCGAATTCCCATGGCTTGACAAGAACTAAATCGCCTTCTCTTACCCAAAGTTTTCTTCTTAATCTGCCTGGTATTCTGCAAATTCTGCTTTTACTATCTGAGCATCTTATTGACATCCTTGAGCCACCAAGCCTTTGCATGACAATTCCAAATACTTCTGTTCCTCTTGGGAGTTTGACTCTCCTGATATCTTCTTCTATTTTTTCTTGTCTTGCTTGTTCGTCTTTCTTACGACTCATTATAAGTCTTGATTAAATCCTTGATTTATAAAACTTTGCATTGATTGTGGTTGTATGTTGATTAAGTATAACTCATTACCTTTTTTTGTAATTATAACAATCTCGATATCCCAATTAAACAGAAACCTTTATAAATTAATTAAAAACACTCTACTTGATTAGAGCCAAAATGTGCAATCAAATGCTGCATTGTGCATAAAGCCGCCTGAGGCAAGAAAAAAGGCGGATATTGAAATGAGGTTTAAAACATGAGTGAAGAAGATTTTTTAGTATCTACAAAGCAATATCTAAAAACAGGTATACACATAGGTACTAAATTCAGGACAAAATATATGGCGCCTTTTATATATAAGACGCGCCCAGATGGATTATCTGTTCTTAACCTTAAAAAAATTGATGAAAGGCTGAAAGTGATGATAAATTTTGTATCACAATATAAACCTGAAGATTTGATTATAGTGAGTAGAAGAGAAAATGGATGGAAAGGGGTAAGGTTGTTCCATGAATTAACAGGAGCATCTGTTTTTCCCGGAAGATATCCTCCAGGAATCCTTACAAATCCAAATCTTGAAAATTTTAGGGAAGCTAAGTTGATGTTTACAACAGATCCTTGGCCTGACAGGAATGCAGTGATAGAAGCACTTAAAATAGGCACACCGATTGTGTCCCTTTGTGATACAAATAACCAGTCTAACAATATAGATTTAGTAGTCCCATGCAACAACAAGGGTAAAAAGAGCTTGGGATTGGTCTTTTACTTATTAGCAAGAGGTTATATGCTCAACAGAGGAATTATTAAAAGTGAAGAGGAATTCACACATACTGTAGAAGATTTTACAGAAGAATAATTTATTTCTTGTTATTTCTTAATTGTTCTTTATTTTATAATAATTTACGCTTTAGATTGTCTGATGATGGTTTTTGATATGGAATTACTTCTCTTTAGTGGTTTTTTGTAAATTGTTTAACTTAGGATAGGTTTATTGAGGATTTTAGGCCAGATACATTTTTTAAAACCAAAAAATATATAAATGAGGTTTAACCATATTATTTAAAACAGGTAAGGGGTTTATTACCTATTATTACAATATTTTATGAGGTGGGATTATAAATGGCTAAGAAAGGTGAAATGGGCGTAGGAACTTTGATAGTTTTTATTGCTATGCTTTTAGTCGCTGCAGTTGCAGCTGGAGTGTTAATACAGACAGTAAGTTCTCTGCAAGAGAAGTCTTTGTCAACAGGACAACAGGCTAGGAGCCAAATTTCAACAAATGCTGAAGTTATAGAAGTTTCAGCTACAGATGGTAGGACAGGTAATTTAACTGATTTTCAACAATTAGTTAAACTTTCTCCAGGTTCAGATCCGATGAAACTGAGTCAGGTGATTTTCGCTTTCAATACGAAAGATGATACTTCAACTCTGAAATACAGGGGAACTGGAAGTGTCTGTGAGAAGAATAATGTTGATGGTTATAACACCTGGAACATAGAAGAACTTGGTGAAGTGGGTAACGGGACTGCTGTAAAGCTTGCAGAAGACCTTGATGATGACGGGCAGTTTGATACCGTGATTGTTGGGGATTCAACCACATTAACATTCAATTTGTCAAGTGCTGGTTTCTTGAATGTGAGCATGACTGATATAAGCGGAGCAGCTAATAATGCAGTTGATCCAAGTGTTTCAGGTAAAGAAATTTCAGATGAGAATGAAACTTATGGTTATGTAACTATTGAAGGTAAAACAAGCACCAATAACACAATTGATGAGAATGTTACCTTTAAGGTTGAACCATACAGGCTTGGCGAAGGTTATTTTTCAGCTGTTTATGAGCAGGTAGGTTCTAATCATGTTGATGGTAATCTTCAAAGGGGAGATGTTATAAAACTCTGCTATGAAGCGCCTGGAACAGGAGTTTCAGAAGATCAGTTAGTAAGGTTGAACTTTATCCCAAAAATCGGGACACCAACACTTACACAGTTTGTCTCTCCAGATGTGATTTCAACACAAAGGGTCTATCTGTATCCTTAAATTTTTATTTTCTTTTACTTTTATTTTTGAGCTATTTTAAGCAGAAAGCTCAGGTTTATTGGTTCTAATTCTGTAAGTGATTTTACTCGTTAAAGAATTGGTTGTTTGTAATTAAAGCCTTTTTTGAGGTTAACTCAATCAAATCTTACTGATTAGATTGTCTTTTCAAACATAATGTATTTGTGAAAGAAATTATTGGAAATCTTGGGAGAGATTTGAATAGGGGTGAAATAACAAAAATCCTTTGGATTTTTGGAACATCCAGAGCTGTGCTCTGGATTGTACCCCATCCCATACTCACTACTGTTCGTGGATTAAGATGAATCTTAATTTTAGGTTGGGGATAACAAAAATTCATCGAATTTTTGGATCAAGAAATGGAAACATTTCTTTGTAGCCGTCTTGCGTCGATTTTTTGTTATCTTCTGTGCTTTCTGCTAAACAATATTTTCTTTAGTAAGGTAGAAAATCTTATTTAATCATTTATACATATAATAATATTCGTTTCTTTTTCCAGAATTCTTGTATTTAATGAGTTGGCTTTTCCTGAGCTTTTTTAAACTCATTGTAACAGAACCAATAGAAACGTTCGTCGCTTCACTGATTTGTTTAGATGTAAACCATTGTCCTTGGTGTTCTTTCAAAAAATTATATACTTCTTGTTGGCCCATATTCAATCATAAGTATAAAGCAATTATATAAACTTTTGGGTTATTTACACTCTCTAACTTATAAATTTGTTTGAATTTGTATTAATTATCTAGTGAATCATGCAAAAATTTTTGGAAAAGTTAGTAAGTCAGTTAATATATTTACCAATTGTGAAGGATCACAAAATCCCAAGCTTTTTTTTTGATTGTGGACCTTTTAGAGTAAGTCGTCATCCTATATACCTTGGGATGTTATCAATTCTTTTTGGAGCGGAAGTTTTTCTCGGGACATGCTCATCTTTTACATTTGAAATAGTTTTTATTTTTATAATAGGATATTTATTTATTCCTATAGAAGAAAGGAATCTTTGAAAACAATTTTGCGTTGGATATTATATTATTTTTGGGTTAATTCCAAAAATTTCATATGTTTTTCCAAGCCACTTGTAAGTTTATCTTCAAACAAATCTTGCCTTGCTTTGAGAAGCTTGCTAAAATGTTCTTGCATGTCTTCTTGAGGCTTTCCCTGAATATCTTGTTTATTTATATCAATGTATAAATCTGGCTTAATTTCTCCATATTCCATGTTATACTAAAAATATAGGTGTTTTATAAATCTATCTCTTTTAGTTTTTGTTTAATATAATTTTGCTGGTATTTTGTAAAGAGGCTGTAGAAGGTTTTCAAAAAATTTATATACTTATAATTTTGGAGTAATTTCTATGTATGATGTGATAACTTTTGGCTCGGCAACTGTCGATGCGTTTGCAAAGACAGGGGTAGAGACCATTTCAATTAACAGAAATGGCGAGAAGGATGAATTTATAGCTTATGAAACTGGCTCTAAAATAATCATAAATGATTTGGATTTCCAAATAGGAGGAGGCGGGACTAATACAGCGGTCTCTTTTTCCAGGATGAGTCTTTCTACAGCCTTTTGTGGTTGTTTAGGGAATGATTCAAATGCTGACCTTGTAAAACAAATTTTGGATAAAGAGAATATAGATTTTGTGGGTGTTGAAGGCAGTGGCCAGACTGGCTATTCTATGATTTTAGATAGCTGTGTTGATGACAGAACAATTTTAACCTTTAAGGGCGTCAATAATCAATTGAAATATTCTGAAATTAATAAAAATAACTTAAAAGCAAGTTGGTTTTATTTTTCTTCTTTAATGGGTGAATCTTACAAGACTTTTGTTAAGCTTACCTCATATGCTAAAAAGAAGGGTATAAATGTAGCTTTTAATCCCAGTAGTTATTTAGCAAAAAAAGGTTTGGGCGTGTTAAAAACACCTCTTAAAAATGTTGATTTATTAGTACTTAATTTTGAGGAAGCCAAGCTTTTGGCAGGGAATCTCGACATAAAAAATCTTTTATTAAAGTTATCTGAGTATGGCCCATCTTCGGTTGTAATCACTTGCGGTTCTTCTGGTGCCTATGCTTTATATGAAAAAGATATTTATTTTGTACCTTCCCTCAAAGCTAAGGTTTATGAAACAACCGGAGCAGGTGACGCTTTTGCGTCTGGGTTTTTATCTGGGTTGATTTATAAGGATATAAAATATGCTCTCAAATTGGGTGTTGTTAATTCTACATCTGTTATTAAACATATAGGAGCAAAAAATAAATTGTTGAGAAAGAAAGCTGCTGATAAAGAAATTAACAAAGTAAAGTTAAGGAAATTAAAATGAAGCTTTGGCAAAAAGGCGCTTTTTTTGGTGGACTTTTTACAATTATAATTTCAATCCTTTTTACGTTAGTTTTGATTGGTATTGATATAATGCTTCAGCAAAAGGGATTGCCGCATATGTGTTTTGCTTTTACTAAATCTATTGAATGCAGTTTTAAGCAGGCTATTGTAACCCGCTTGCAGTTTATGTTATTTATGTTCTTGGTTTTTGTTCCTGTTATATCTTTTTTCGGTGGCGTTGTAGGATATTTAATAGACTGGACAAAAATGGCATGATTTTCATTTGAAATGGATATTTTTCTTTAATTTTGTATGGTTTTTTTACATTCGTAATTAAAACAAAAAAAAAGAAAAGAGTTCATTGTGTTTTATGCAAGATAAAACCCTATTATTAATATCATTGTTTTTTTCATTGTTTGGGCTGGTTTTTTTGTTTATTTTTTCAGATAATGTGAAACCCGAAAAAATCGGGTTAGATAATGAGGATGGCGATGCCGTAAGGGTTGTGGGTGTTGTTGAAAATGTTAGGAACATTAAAAATCTTACAATGATTGATTTAGCTGTAAGACAAAAAGTTAAGATTGTTGTATTTGAAAATATTTCTGTTGATGCGCAAAAGTTAGATGTAACTGGAGATATCCAAAATTATAAGGGCCAGCAGGAAGTTATCGCGAAAAGTATAAAGGTTGTTGATTGAATAATTTTTAAGTGGAATATCTTTGTTTATCTAATAATATCGTTTAGTTTTCTGTTTAGAATTACTTTCTAGAGGATGGGTTGGGTTTTATTAATCTTGGAAAAATTATTTTAAGTATTATTGTATACCTATAACTCATGAATATAACGAAAAAAGGTAAGATTTTCATTGTCCAGAGCAGTAAGAAAGATAAATATTATAGGGTTTCTTTGGAAAAGGGTGAATGTGATTGTCCACATTTTCTTTATAGGCTCAAAAGAACAGGAGAAGAATGTAAGCATTTGAAAGCTGTAAAAGATTTAATAAAATGTCATGCAAAGGATGATTTTGAAAAAGCTGTTGATTTTGTTAAAAAACAAGAATCAGTAGATTATAGTGAATTTGTTGAATTATTTAGTGAAGGTATCTTGTATGAACTAATTGAAAATGGTAATTTAATAAAAAAAAATGGTGAGGTAAGGTTATTACCTCAATAATTGTTCGCTTTTCTGCTAGGTCTTGTTTTTTCAGATCCTGTGCCTTTTTTTCTAAGTCCCCTGGATTTTTTCCCAGAACTTGTAAGGCCCCTAAGGACTCTATTTTTGTTTTGTTTTTTGGACATCCATTTAAAATTTTTGTCAGACTTTATATTAGGATGTTCCTTGTCAACCATAATTACTTCATACCAATGAAATCTTCCATCTGTTGCGACCCAGTAAGAATTTAAAACTTCGCAATTAGGGTATTTGCTGTTGACTCTTTGTTCAGCAATTGATTTATATGATAAGGATAGATTTTTTCTTGTTCCGTATCGGCTGGGTTTTCTTCCTCCCTTCAATTTCTCTCTGGAATGTCCCCCTCTTATAACTTTCTGCCTGACCAGAAAAATCCCTTGTTTTGCTTTATAACCTAGTGACCTAGCCCTGTCAAGTCTGGTAGGTTTCTCAATTCTTATTGTTGAAGACTCTTTTCTCCATTTTATAAGTCTTGTCTTCCAAAGTTCACTTAGATTAACTGATGGCTTTTTCCAAGCCTCTCTTATTTTTTTGTAAATTCCCATTTAATCAGCCTCCGTTATTTTAAACTATATGGTTCAGGTAAGCTAAACCCACATCCCATTGTTATCCAGAATTTTTGAGCTATTTATAAATGTTTTGTATTGCTTTTCTCTTTTTCTTCTTGATTTTACATATTATCAAGTACTGAGTGTGCATTAATTGAATTTATATATGGTTTAAGTTTTTCAAATAAACTGGGATTTGTTCCGAAAAAACGTGTAAGAAGAGTTTCTGTTTCATTCTCACTTACTCTGGCAATTTTGTCAGCTTTGATTAATCCGTAGGGATATCCTGGAAAGCTTGCGTCATTTGAGTAATGAGCAAGGACTCCCATAACTTTTTGTATGCTGGATAACTTATTCTTTTCTATATCACAACAGAATACATACTCAGAATTTTTGTGTAGTTTTATAAAATAAACATCAGCATTGTGCTGTTTGCTTTTTGTTTCGATTGCGGGATAATAATACCATTCCTTCTTATCAGTTTTTTTTAAAAGTGCTGAAGTTAGGGTGTCACCATTCTTTGTGAGAGTATTATTTGTTTTTGCTAATCCCAAAACAAGGACCTCTTTTTCTTTTGCTTGTTCATAAAGCTCATCAAGCAAAGCTTTTTCTCCTTTGTACATTACTTTTAAATTACCATCAAGAATAATTAAGTCTCCAGATTCAAGTTTTTTTACTGTGTCTATTGCAAGCCTTATCTCTGCTAGTCTTCTTGAAATATCAATCATTTTAGAAACAGGGACTCTTTCTTGTTCAGGAGTTAATTTTTGGTCTAATGAATCTATTTCAAAGTCCTCAAGTTCTTTTTTAGTGTTTTTACTTTTAAAGTGCTTAGTAGCAAAATGGATTTTATCGTTTTTATTGGTTGCCTGTGCTAAGACAAATGATTCATTATGAATTATTTGTTCAGTTTTTTTATTTTTCATTACAACACAGATAGTTCTAATAAATCCCAAGCAGAAAGAAGGGCTTTCTATAAAGCATGAACTACCTCCGTCTACAAATCCAAGTGACTTTGTAGTTGTAAGGGGTGTGATTGTTGAAAAATTATCAGGGTTTATTAAATTACCTTCTGATTCATCCAATGTTTCTGCTTTGTCTGTATTTGCCTTTTCGATGGTTTTGTCAAGTTCTCTGAAAATTTCGTCCATTCTTTTATGAAAAACTCTAATTTATTTAAATCTGATTATTGAATAATCATTTTTTGTTATTGATGCTTAGTCATTTTATCAGGGTTTTTCTCGAGATATTTTCATTTTTTAAGTTATTATTTTATTAAATATTTTTAAACGATGTAATCTTTTCTAAAATAAATGCGATAAATATAAAAAGAGGCCTTTAAAACATTTATTTGATGGCATATGAATTGATAATAACTGAAAAGCCACAAGCAGCTAATAAGATTGCATCATTTCTTTCAGATAAATCTCCTGTAAAAAAGAATATAAACAAAATACCATATTATGAAATCACGCGAAATGGGCAGGATATTGTTGTTGCGAGTGCAGTAGGTCATTTGTTTACTGTCTCTGAAATTGAGAAGGGATGGGATTATCCTAAATTTGATATACAGTGGATACAGAGCAGTAAAGTGAACAAAGATAGTGCATATACTGGTAAATATGTAACTGTTTTAAGAAAGTTGGTTAAAGATGCTGATGAAATAACAGTAGCTACAGATTTTGATATTGAAGGTGAAGTGATTGGGTATAATATTGTTAAGCATATCTGTAAAAGAGATGATGCCAACCGGATGAAGTATTCAACTCTTACTAAAGATGAGATAATTAATTCATATGAGACTAAGAAGAAACACCTTGTTTGGGGCCTAGTGAATGCAGGTCTTACAAGGCATGAACTTGATTGGTATTATGGTATTAACATTTCAAGAGCTCTCACTTCAGCTGTCAAAGCTGCCGGAAGTTTTAAGATTCTTTCTTCAGGAAGGGTACAAGGTCCTGCTTTAAAGATTTTATGTGATCGTGAAAAGGAAATCAGTGAGTTTGTTCCGGTTCCTTTTTGGCAACTTGAGTTACAAGGTGTCTTAAATGATGAAGATATAAGCTGCATGCATAAGGAAGACAAGTTCTGGGAAGAGTCAAAAGCTGATGATGTTTTGGAAAAGACAGAAGGTAAACAAGGACATATTAAAGACGTAAAAGTAAACCAATTCAAGCAGCCAGCTCCTGCTCCCTTCGATTTGACTACACTTCAGACTGAAGCTTATCGTTCTTTTAGAATGCCTCCTAAAATAACATTGAATCTTGCTCAAGAGTTATATATTGAAGGTTTAATTTCGTATCCCAGAACCTCCAGTCAACAACTTCCTGAAAGTATAGGCTTTAAAAAAATACTTAATGGGATTAAACAAAATGGCAATTATAAATTATTGGCTCAAAAATTACTTGATAAATCAAAACTTAAGCCAAATAATGGCAAAAAGACAGATCCTGCGCACCCTGCAATATATCCCACTGGTCAACAAGGCGATTTAGATGAGAGAAAAGCCAAACTTTATGATTTAGTAGTAAGGAGGTTTCTGGCAACTTTCGAAGAATCTGCGGTTCGTGAGACTGTAACTATATTTGTTGATGTTAATTCTGAAGAATTTGTTGGAAAGGGTACCAGAACAGTTAAAAAAGGCTGGCACGAGTTTTATGGAAATCACTTGAAGCTTGATGAAGAAACCATGCCTAAGTGCAAAACAAATGATCCTGTTATTGTGAATGAAATAAAAAAATATAGTAAAGAGACACAACCTCCTAAGCGTTATACGCCTGCTTCAATTGTAAGAGAGCTTGAAAAAAGAAATCTTGGTACAAAGGCTACTCGTTCTACAATTGTAGATAATCTTTTTTCAAGGGGTTATGTCCATGAAAAATCTATAACTGTTACTGATTTAGGCATGAAAACATGTAATACTTTGCAGAGCTATTCTCCTGAAATCCTTGATGAACACTTAACCAGAGAATTTGAAGAAGAAATGGAGCATATTGAACATAAGAATAAGCCAAAAGAGTATGTTCTTAAAAGGGCGAGGGATTTTTTAAGCAAAACCTTAAGTGACTTTAAAACTAAAGAGAAAAAAATTGGTGAGGACCTAAAACAAGCAAATTTTGATTCATTGAATGCTCAGGCAACAATTGGACCTTGCCCTTATTGTAAAGATGGTACAATTAAGATAAGAAAAGGAAAATTCGGAAGATTTCTTGGTTGTGATAATTATCCTGATTGTAAAACTATTTTTAATGTGCCAAATAGTGGCTTATTAAAAGGGCTGGACAAATCATGTCCTGAATGTGGTTTTCCAATGATTTCTATACAGCAAAAGGCTAAAGCACCTCAAAAATTTTGTATAAATCCTGATTGCAGCACCAGAAAAACCCAAAGTGATGAGAAAACTGAAGATGCAAATGGTCATAAATATCCTGAAGAAGGGATGGTTTGTCCTGTTTGTAATGAAGGAAAAATGGTTTTAAGGAAGAGTTTTTATGGGGAGTTTTTGGGATGCAATAGATATCCAAAGTGCCAGACTATGATGCAGATTAATGATGGCAAAGTAAATGCAACTCCTATTACTAAAAATTCTAATTCAAAGAAAAAATCAACTAAGAAAAAAACTACAAAAAAATCTTCGAAAAAAACCACTAAAAAGTCTACTAAGAAAAAGACTAAAAGCAAAAAAACTTCAAAAAAGAAATCTAAGAAAGCTTCAAAAAATAAGTAAATTAATGATTTTTACCAAAATAATTATGATTTATAGTTCATTTAATTTTTTATATGTTTCTTCGCCACTTTCCATATCTTTAATTTTGATTTTATTAGATTGTGTTTCTTGTTCACCTACAAAAATTACTTTTTTAGAATTAATCTGGTCTGCATATTTCATTTGTTTTGCAAGGCTCCTATCCATTAAATCTATAGCGACTGTGTTTTTTTTTCTTAATTGTGAACATATCTTAAAAGCCTCCTGTTTGCAACTTTGGTCTATAATTGCAATGAAATAATCTATCTTTTTTTCATTTTCAGGCAAAAGGCCTTTTTTTTCAAGAAATAGCTTTACAGTTGAATAGCCCATACCAAATCCTGTTGCAGGGCATTGTTCCCCTCCAAATTTTTCAATCATTGAATCATACCTGCCTCCACCACATAAGCTCCTGAATTTTTCATCTGAATCGAATATTTCAAATATTGTTCCAGTGTAATAGTCTAAACCTCTCGCTACACTTATGTCAAATTTTAAAAAATCAGAATAACATAATTCTTTCACTTGCTTAAGTTCTTCATAGCCTTCTTTTGCAGTTTTTTTCATATCAATGTTTTTAAGGTCATCCCAGTTTATATTAAGTATATCTTTTATTTTCTTTATGCTTTCTTTAGTGATTCCAATTTCATTAAGCTCTTGCTCGAATCGTTCGCTACTTATCTTATCTTTTTTATCGATTATTCTTATTACTTGAGAGATATTTTCATCTTTTATGAATTCAGAAAGCAGGCCTTGCAACAATTTCCGATTGTTTATTTTAACATTGAAATCAGCTTTACTAGCACCAAGGCTGGTTAAGCTATCTATTGCCAGATTAATAACTTCAGCGTCTGCTAGGGGGCTATTGCTTCCCAATAACTCCACGTTAAACTGAAAGAATTCTCTTTCTCTTCCTGATTGGGGTCTTTCATATCTCCATGCCTTATTGAATGAAAACCATTTAACGGGCTTTTGGACGGATTTTTGTTTTGCAATAAACATTCTTGCTATTGATGCAGTAAACTCAAAGCGAAGCCCCATGTATTCTTTACTTTTTTTTTCTATTGGAAAAATTTGATTTTTGATTTCTTCTCCGGATTTTGCAGTTAATAAATCCATACTTTCTATAGCAGGTGGCTCAACATGTGTAAAGTTGTAATGAGTTGCTTTTTTTTCAAATATTTTATATATCTTATCTTGGATTAGTTGTTCTCTAGGATAAAAATCAGTTGTGCCTTTAATTTTTTTGAAAACCATGTATTCATGTCTCATCAATTTATTTATAAAATTTACTACCCATTCGTTCTTTTTTTAATATCTTAGGATGCAAATCATAATTTTCTATACTTCATTTTAAATAGCATTGATTCAGTCAGACCTTTGAGAGAGTACATTAACCCTTTTTTTGTTCCTATATCCTTAAATTTTCTTTTTATTAACTTTAGCGATATATCTTCTTTATAGGTTTCTTTAAGTAGATTTTTTAATTGTTGTTTTTAGGTTATTTTAGATAATATTATCGGGAAACTCTAGTTTTTATTTATGTTTTTGGAGTATTTTTTACTGTTTTTAACGAAAAATTTAAATATTAGTATTATCCTAGTATAGTAAAGTGTATATTTTTTTAAGAAAATGTGCTCTTTGATGAGGGAAAATAACGAGGATGATATATGATGAGAAATAAAAAAGCAGAAATGGGTGTTGGAACACTTATCGTGTTCATAGCTATGCTTTTAGTT
>JBNJGV010000009.1:0-37448 GCA_051819785.1 Nanobdellota archaeon
TTAAATTCCATAACATTATCTATTACTTGGTAAATATATAAACCCTCAAGATCCTCCTTTTTAACTATAAATTTGCCCTTGAACTTCATTATAACTCATATCAAAAATATTATTTAAATTCTTCTTTTTTTCCATATCAAGCAATAACTCTCTTAAATCATTAACAACCAACAAAGCAATATATTTAAGGCTTTCTCTTAAAGCACAATAAATGGGAAACAATTTCTCCTTTTTTTGTTTCATATAATCTTCTAATGATAATGTTTTATTAATTTTGAAACCTTCACAAAACTTAGCGATTTTTAATAATTCTTTATTTGAGTATTCCCAGAATCTTTTAGAGGATAACTCAAAGGGATTTAAAGCATAGTGTCCAAAATATTTATTAAATTCAGTAATCGTAATACTCCCTTGATATAATTTTCCAAGATAAAAAAGCTTTTCATCTTCTTTGGTAATAACAGGATTCATAGTAACTTTCTCTACATTATAGGCATATGCCAAAAGAATATTATTAATTGCAATGTAATCAAATATATTAGATAATTGTTTAAATAATAATTTGAAATCTTTAGTATTTTTATTTTTTGAAAAATCACTTAAAAAAGAATAGATATTATTAAATTCATTTAAATATAGAATTCTCATTTTAACTTTATCTTTGAATTTACTAGAAGAGGCTAAACGTGTATGCTTATTATATGACTCCTTGGCCAGTTCCAAAATATATTTTGAGATATTACTGGGATTTTTTATTAAATCAATTGTAAAGTTATTTGACATTTATTTTCAGCTCCAATTAATGGACTTAATCACGTAAGTTTACTTACCATGAGTAGATTATTTATATTTTCTGGTTAACTGAAAAAATATAAAAATACTAAGATTTTGGTAGTATAGTGATTTAATAAGCCTAACTATTGAAACCTTTTGAATAATTAGGTGAAATATAATTTAAGGAGTTAATATATGTGGTCTTTAAAATTTTAGCACCAATACGGTCTTTCCAAGAAGCAAAAGAATTAGATAAAAAAGGAGCTGACCTGTTTTATTGCGGAATGGTAGACCAGTATGTAGAATGCAATGATAGACCCAATAATAGCGACTTCAATTTTGCAACATGGGATGAACTCAAAAAAACAAGAAATGCTATTCCTGAAAAAGAAATGCACCTTGCATTAAATAATTCAGGCATAGAACCTGAATTAGCTGTCCGGAAAGCAAAAAAAGCAAAATCAATCGGTCTAAACGGCTTAATTATTTCAAGTCCACTTGTGTTAAAGAGAATAGCAGAAGAAAAAATAGATATTTCAGTCTTTCTTAGTTGTGTTGCAGGCACATTAAATTCTGAAACTATAAAATTCTTTAAAAAATTTGATATTAATGGAGTCCACCTTCCTCGCCATTTGGGAATTTCTGAAATCGCTCTCATAAAGAAAAAAAATCCTGATCTCAACATATCTGTATTCGGTATGGGGGGATATTGTGTAAATATCGAAGCATTCTGTTATCTCCCATCATGTGGGGCAAGCGAATGCTGCAAAAAATACAAGCCAATTGCAGGTGAAAAAGACGCGGCGAAGAACTTTAAAGAACCAGAATACAGTTGTGCATTATGTGCACTCCAGAAATTAAACAAGGCAGGAGTTGATATGATAAAAATTGAAGGAAGAGAACTTCCACTAAAAGAGAAAAAAAAACGTGTTGAACTTCTAAAAGAAGCAAAGGATAACATTCATCTACCTTCAGCTAAATACTATGAACTTTGTGTCAATAAATTTAAAGAAAAATATGGGATTCAATGTAAAGAAAATTTTTGTTATTATTAATATACAATCCTTTCAAATAGGCTAAAATTAATGGGAAGCGGATTGTTCATTTCTAATATTTTGTTTCCCTCTAGGAAAAAAAATTTATTTAGATATTGATTTTTTATAATAGAAGGATTGTTTTTACATTCATAATTGCACATCGAAAACTTATCAAGCGGTCTCGAGTTTTGATTAAAGGGACACCTTCTGGTTACACCAGCAACAGCAGGAAGCATATTGTAAGAAAATCTAAATAATTTTTCATTTTCTGAATCAATATTATGTCTATTTTTACTATCTATTTCAATAAATTGGCGTCCAGGCAATATCTCTAAGTATTCTCTAGGTTTCTTTAATATTTCTGCACCCAGTATTCTACCAAATATTAAAGGATTATCTTTTTTCTTTATAGTCTCATAGAGGCCCCAATCATTTATCATAATTTCATCTTTCGTATCAAGGACGTTAATCAAATCAAGAACCTTTTCAATACCAATATCAGTTAAAGGAGGGGTTACAAAAGTAATCTTTTCATTTTTTTCCTTTACTTTCTTAAGCATAGCGTTGCTTGGGAGTAACCTTTCACAGAATTCACTTCCAAAATAAACTCTATCTGAATAATTATGCCATGAGGCCAATTCACATTTATTATAATTTAGAACAGGTTTATTTTTAGAAAAGTTGTCCAACACAATATCCTTTGCACCAATATTTTTTTTAAGAAAGGTTCCAGCTTCCCTGTACCAATCAAGGTTGCCTTTTTTTTCACCACTAAAAAAAACATGACCCCTTGCCCTATATAAAAAGTCTGCATTTCTAAACTCAGAAGTTTCATAATCATTGTCCAGACGATATCTTGATAAGATTTCTTTTGATACAGAAAAACAACCTGAAAATTCTTTTGAAGGATAAACAAAAATATTCCGACTATTTAAAACTTCCATGTGCTTTAGAATAAAATCTTCAGGCAATTTATTACCTTCTAAAAATATTAGTTTATTGGACTTTGCAACACTACCAAAACAATTTATGTCACTGAAATGATGTTTGTTAATCCTTATTTTATCACTATGGAATTTAACAGAAGTGATTACTTCAAAAACAGATTTTCTACACCTTTGTCTTTCGAGAGATTCAATAGTTTTTTTATCAACTGAAGGCAACACAATACTTAAAAGAGGATTAATATTATCTGGTTTTATCAATTTTTTATCTTCTTTCAGGCCACCATTACATATTTCCAGCATGTGACATTCTTTACAAAGTCGGCTTACATTTCTGTAATTTCTAATTATTTTCATGCTTTTAGAATGCCATATGTCCTGAAGGAGAAGCTCATGGATATTTCCCAAGCAATTATCCATAAAAAAGTTTGAGAATACATTGCCATCGGATCTAATAAAAATATTAATTGGGTTAGAAGCCCCTTTACATACTCTAGACAGACCTTTTACCGCACATAAAGGGATAGGACTATTTATATTAACACTTATTTTGTACTGTGAATTATAATAAAATAATTTATCACGTAATTTTTTCAACTCAAATTTATCAAGAGATTCATTATTAATAATTAAAGTTGGTCTCCGAATAGACCACTCAATAAAGTTACTATACATTTCTTTTATTTTTCCTACAAATTTACAAAATAAATTTAGGTTTGAAAGATTACTCTTAGTTACAATAGTTTCCAAGGAAAAATTAATTGTATCAATAAGGTCAAAAACTCTTGATTGCTCGCTAAACTGGTTCGGGACATCTAGTGAAAACACAAAAAAATCAACATATTTAATAATATCTAAGTTTTTATGTAAAAGAGTGCCATCTGTATTAAGTACAACATAAAAACCCTTTGATTTAGATAATTTCAAAATATATCCAATATCATCACGTAAAAGAGGTTCACCCCCTACAAATCTAACTGTTTTTACATTCAATCTAACTAACTCATCTAAAAGATTATCTAAGTTTTTAGTCGAAAACTCATTTTTTGATTTAACATAATAACTAGAACAGTAAACACCTGATGAATTATATCTGTTTGTGAGTTGAATAGAGACTTCAGTAGGGGACCCCATACCCCTTAGAAAATACTAAATAATATTTAAATATGGTTCCTGAATAACTCAAAATAACAAAAATTTGGGGTTTATTGATTGCAAGCCACCCTCCCTAAAATTAAGATTCATCTTAATCTACGAACGACAGTGAGTATGGGACGGAGTACAATTCAGAGCATAGCTTTGGATTTTTGTTATCAGATCCACTTCAAATCTCTCCCGAGATTTTCAATAAGTATCAGAAGAAATATAATTTTACCACGCTTATAAAAATATAGAAATTATGCAAAAAACCAAATTAAATAGGTAATAATTTTGATAAAAAAAGTTTGTTAAAAACATAATTTAAAAGATATTCAACAAAGTATAAATATAATAATAATAATAATAATAATAATAATAATAATAACAGGAGACAATATCAACTGCAAAATTTCGTTAACTACAATAAAGGAAAAAAATGACAAAGCTAAAGAGAAAATTATTTAAATATAATACCAAAAGAACCTAATAAAATGGATACAAAAATTTATTTATTTATTTCACATATCCCATATTACATTATTTGTGCAATAGTGTTATACAAAATAAGAGAGTTTAGAAAACAAATAAAAAAGGTGAGGAAAGGATTATAATGGATACCCCTACATCAATCTTATTAACCCAAATACCAATTGCTATAGCGATACTTTTGGGAGTTGTGGAGCTATACTTGACTCGTAAAGAATTCATTAAACTTTTAAAAAAGATTGATGAGCAAAACAAGAGGAAAAAATAAAGTCTCCATATATTTGTGTTATGAATTTCTTTGTAAGGCTTAAAACTAGTGTGTAACACAATCCTGATTTAATAGCCAAACATAAGTTTTAAAACTGAAATATAAATATTCACTTAAGGACAATAAAAATATTTATAAACTGAGAAATAACCAGAATTTTTATGAAAATACTTGCTTTTACTGATATGCATGGCAGTATGAAAGCTTTCAATGCGATTAAGAAAAAATCAAAAAAGGCTGAACTTATTCTTTGCTGTGGTGATTTCACTATTTTTGAAATTGAGATTGAAGAGATTATAAAAAAACTAGATTCTTTAGAAAAACCTATGCTTATAATTCCTGGAAACCATGAAAAAGATTCAACTGTAGAAAAATTATGCAAAAGAACAAACAACCTACATTATATAAATGGAACTTATTATGAAGACAATAATATTTTGGTTTTTGGAGCAGAAGGTAATGGTTTTTCAATAAGAGATAAACACTTTGAAAAGATGGCAAAAAAATTCAAAAGAGTGCATAAAAGAAATAAAAATAAACCCTACATCTTAATAACACATGCACCCCCCTATGGAACAAGGCATGACCTTTTAATCGATGAACATTGTGGAAATAAAACAATAAGAGATTTCATCAAAGATACCCAACCGCTGTATGCCTTTTGTGGCCACATTCATGAAAACAGCTATACCAAAGACACAATAGAAGACACGACAACTATCAATCCCGGACCAAAAGGAAAAATTATTGAAGTTTAGGCTTAAATCCATTTAACTAAGTAAAACAAACAATTTGCTCGAAAATTGTAGAAACGTAAATCAATTTCTAAACACTAAATTACTCTAAAATATTAACTAAGAACAAAAAACCTGATTTGAAAACTTAAGGCTAGGCCTAATCAAAAGTCATAATTCTTCCATCAAAATCCTCACGCATTAGAAGAACAACCCTGCTTTCTTCTTTCTCATCAACTACTTTATAACCAATTTGTTCAGCAAGCTTTTGAGCAAATTCGGCGATTTCATGATGACGCGGCATATTCTCAATGTCTAGCCTGAGCCTGGAATAACCCACAAACATATATGCCTTAACTTCAATAAAAGTAGGATTTGCTTTATTGATTAACTTAGCCCATCCTTGTAAATTACCCATATTAAGGTTCTTTATCATAGTAATCCTCAAAGTCGTCCTGGTCTCATCTTTTATCTTTGACATCAATTCCAAGCTCTGGTTCAATCTTTGCCAAGCATCCTCCAAAGAAGGATTAGCTATTTTTTCGTAGCTCTCCTTATCAGGAGCATCAAGAGACAAATAAAACTGTGTAGGTTTAACATATAACTCTTTTATTGCAGCAGGATACATACCATTAGTCACTACAAAGGTTGTTTTCCCTCTTTGATGCAATTTATCTATAAGCTCATTAAGCTTTGGATACATAAATGGCTCGCCTGTCAAGGATATAGCAAAATGCATAGGCTCCTGGGCTTTCTTAAACTTCCCCTTGTCAAGACCTTCATATCCTCCAAGACCTGAAAGCAAAACTCTCTGTCCCTTTATAGAATTCTCGATTATAGTATCTGGATCATCCGGATTTGCCATAATATTGGTATCAGTATATTCCATAGGTCTCCAGCAAAAAATACATTTGTTTGGGCAATAACCTACTGAAGGAGATATCTGGCAACAAAGATGACATCTTATTCCATAAAACTTTTCTTTGTAGCATACTCCTTCACCCTTTAGTGATTTTTTGGTCCACGTGCATATTTTTACTGCACCATGATTTCCTGTAATATAATTGTGCTGTTTTTCAAGTATACGTTTATGTTCACCATCCATAATAAGGAGAATAACCTACCTATTTATAAGTTTTAGGCATCAAATTAAATAAAAAAATAGGGTCGATTCATACATACCCAATTCACAACCCAGAATTTAGAATACAATTATGGGGTATCTTCTGTACGCCCCAAAAATTCAAAAGATTTTTTTTATTAATAGAATTTTATTATTTTTATTGAATCCTAATTTTTTGGACGTAAAAAACTCTTACAAGATTACAAGATTTTTAATAAAACAAAACAACCTACCACCATAAAATAATACTAGTAAATTTTTTAAATAATAGTAATTTTAGGAAAAGAATGGAAGCAACCACAGAAACTTATCAAAAAGCAATCGAGACCCTCCTTAAAAATAAGCATCCTCAAGGATTTTCTGCATCTACAGATAAAGTTGCAAATTATTATTCTGTTTGGGCAAGAGACCATTCCATATGCGCTATTGCAGCAGGATTAACCGGAGACAAAGAACTTATAGAAACTGCAAAAAAAGGCGTATTATATATTCTCACCAAGCAAACCGATTATGGACAAGTACCAAGCTATGTAGAAATTGAAAATAAAAAAAAGATGTATGGCGGTCTTGGTCAAATTACCTCAATAGACTCTAATATGTGGATAATAATTGCTGCATCATTCCTTTTAAAAATTACTGGTGATAAGCGCTTTGTTTCACAAACCAATATACGTAGATATAAAAGATTATATAGGCTCCTTAAAACATTCGACTCAAATAATGACTATTTGATTGAAGTTCCTAGAGCGGGAGATTGGGCAGATATTTTCAACAGGACATATCATGTACTATACGACCAATGCCTATTTTACCAATCCATGAAAGAGCTTCTTTATCTATTTCAGAATTTTAAAGCAAAAACTGAAGAAGACAAAAAGCATGTCAATAAAAGAATAGGTTGGGTCAAAAAAAGAAAGCCAAGTATAAAAAGAAAAATAAACCAAAATCTATGGCTTACAAAAGACAATATACATAAGGTTATAGAAGATTATATGATCTTTGATAAGATTAAAGAAGAGAACTACAATTACTACTTGTCCCATATAATGCCCTTTAGAATTGGCAATGAAAAAAGATTTGATGCTTTCGGAAATATTTTGGCAATCGCTACAAATGTTGCAAACAAGAAAAGATCTACAAAAATAATAAGATATGTACTAAGAAATAAAATCAACCAACCTGTACCATTGAGATGTTTACAACCAGTTGTCCGTAAAAGAGACAAAGATTGGGAGCCAATATATGCTTTCAAGGAAAGACCATACACATACCACAATGGCGGCATCTGGCCAATGATAACGGGCTTCTGGATATATGTTCTGGAAAAAAAAGGATTTAAAAAAATTGCTGAAAAGGAACTAAAGACCCTTGCAGAGCATCTTAGAAAAGATAATTATCAGTTTCACGAATATTATCATGGAAAAACAGCGAAGCCTATGGGAAGGAAATACCAAGCTTGGTCTGCTGCAGGTTATATTATAGCTTACAATGCAGTATACAATAATATTTCTATATTCCAATAGAACCCAATATCTAATAGACCAATGAATAATCCCATAATACACAATTTCATTAAGTTATATTCTAAGTGATTACTTACACAAGAGACTATACATAAACTTTTTAAATTATAGTATTATCTTTCACCTGATGCAAGCAAAAGAACATATTAACAAAGTAAAAAATTCGCCAGTATATGCAGAATGGATCAACGAAAATCCGGGTTATTATCTCGTACATATATTTTCAATGACCGGACATGATATACAAGTAGGGTTTTATAATAAAGAAAAGGACAGGGTTGTAACATTTGTTTTAGGTGAACAAATAACAATGAATCCACCAGAGGAATCATTCAAAGAATCAGGAATCATCCCTGCACTTGAATTAGGTGAAGTAAAAGTTGACTTGGATGAGAGTTTTGAGAAAGCAAAGGAATTACAAGAAAAAGAATACCCTAAAGAACTTATTGACAAGAAGATGCTGATACTCCAAAATCTTGATGAAACACCGATTTATAATGTGACATTAATAACAAAAGCGCTTAATTTTATCAATGTAAAAATCAATGCAAAAGATAGCTCTATAATAAGTCACAAGATGAATTCCATATTAGATCTAAAAAAGCCGGAGTAGGTAATTAAAATGGAACTTAAGATTAAAAAAATAACCAAAGATGTAGATATGCCTAATTTTGCATATGAACACGATGCTGCATTTGACCTTAGAGCTTCACATGATGAAGTTATAAAAGCAAAAGAGAAAAAAATAATCAAGACAGGTCTTCAGATGGCAATTCCTAAAGGATACGTTGGCTTAATCTGGGACAGAAGCGGAATGGCTGCAAAATATACTCTCCACACTCTTGCAGGAGTCATAGATTCAGGATACAGAGGAGAAGTAGGAGTAGTAATTATTAATCTAGGAGACGAAGAATTTCCCGTGAAAAAAAATATGAGAATTGCCCAAATGTTAATCCAACCAATAGAAACACCAAGCATAATAGAAGTAGACAACCTCGAAGATTCCCAAAGAGGTGAAGGTGGTTTCGGGAGTTCAGGTACAAAATAAAAGCAAAATAATTAAAAGTTATTTTATTTTTTCTTGGTTGATTGTAAATGGAAGGCTTCATTGAAAGTTTAGATATAAAAGAAGAAAACAACAAAAAGTATATTGTAATAAATTTTGCAGGATGTAATTTTAATTGTCCGTGGTGCAACACACCACACTTGCTTAATTCTAAAGAAGAATTTATAACAGACCTTAAAGAAATAAAAAATCAAATAAATGATGTTGCTCCTGATGCACAAAATGTTCTGATAACCGGAGGAGAACCATTATTTCAAAGGCTAGCAGTTGCAGAAATTGCAACGTTTTGCAAAGATTTAGGTTTACACATAGCCCTACATACAAATGCTTCAAAACCACAAAATCTAAATTCACTATTAAAAAAAGGCCTAATAAACACATTGATTGTGGATTTTAAATCACCTCTTGAAGAAAAAATCTTTGAGAAAATAACTCGCTCCAGCACATTCTTTATAAGAACCAGACAAGTTATAGAAGACTTCAAGGAATCTTTGGAGATTATCAAAAAATACAATCATATAATAAATCTTGAATTTCAAACGACCATTATTCCCTCTTTAATGTTCAGAAAGGAAGACTTACTAAGCATTGCTAAGTTTATAAAAAATATGGAGTGTAGATGGAATATATGCAGATTTCAACCGGTTAACATAAACTCTAAAAGCTTCTATAACATAAAACCCCCCAGCGAATTCTTTTTGCAAGACCTGAAAGAATCAATCCAGAAAGAACATCCTCAACTAAGAATCGATCTTTGCTAATGTATCTTCCCAAATTCCAATAGTCTTTTCCTTGGTATTCTCTACAGTTAAGGGAGGATTCGTATCAAGATAAACAATCCTGCTATGATAATGGGAAAAAAGTTTTTTCAACCAACTACTTTCAAAGCGGTACTGAACTTTCCTTTGAAATACTAAATTCTCGAAAATCGCCTTGTCCTTTTTTTCTCGTTCTTTTAGTCGTTTTATTGCAATTTCAGGCTGAACACATGTAATTATCAATAAATCAGGTGAATTTTTTATGGCCACTTGATTGCCAGGTATATTTATTATTTCTTTTAATTTTATTTTTTCATTCTGAACAGGTTGATAAACTAAAGACGTTGTTATACCCCTTTCCTGAATAATAATTTTTCCCGCTTTTCTTGCAGGAATTATGAGTTTTTTATACAATATCTCCCTGTCAAGAGCAAAGGCTTGAGCAGTTGTTGTTCCTGAATATTTTCTGGAATTAGTTCTTACAATTTCGTCTCGGATAACTTTCCCAACCATTGAAAAAGTGGGTTCAGCTGAACATATCACATCATAATCATTTACTTCCTCTAAACTGGGGATACTATTTGTGCTTTTCCAATATTCTCTTAAATCAAAAATTTTTTTGCCTTTTTGTCCAAAATAATCACGCAGGGCAGAAACAGCAGTACCTTTACCACTTCCATCAAGACCATCAATCATTATAAATTTGCCTTTACCCATAATAGGGTGATTGTACATTAATTATATATAGTTTTTGCTACTTAAAGCAAAAATACTGCAAATTCAAAAGAATATCTTCAAAATCTTCAAATAAACACAAGATAATTTATGGAAAATAAGAAAAAATGAAACAAAATCTAAGATATTCAGTTTTTTCTCAACCAAGAAATAAGATAAAGATATCCTTCTGATATTTATAACTGTGCAATAATTATGATTTAGAACACTCAACCAAGAATAACAAAAAGCTAATAAATTATCCTTTAAAGTTAAAAGGGGAAAGCGACACTGATAGATTTAGTAAACAAAACCTTTAAAAATTTCCGCTAAAAACAATAAATATGATTATAAAAAATAACCATATTCATTCTAATATTTATGAGGTGATTGTATGAGAAAATGTTTTGACTTTTTCAAATGGCATATAGATAATTATTATTCATTAACTTTTGATGACGTTAGTTTAAAAACAGGATATTCTAAAACAAGTCCTAAAGACGTGAACCTGGATACAAAAATAACAAAAAATGTTGATATAAAGGTTCCAATTGTAAGCTCTGCAATGGATACAGTAACTGAATATGAACTTGCAATTGCAATAGCAAAAAAAGGCGGAATGGGATTTATCCATAAGAATCTTCCAATTGAAACACAAGCATGGCAAATATCCAAAGTAAAAAATAACTTGAATGGTATAAATGGTTTTATAGATAAGCCAATTTGTATTAATGAAGAAAGCACACTAAGAGATGTTGAAGATTATAGACATGAAAAGGGATTTGGATTCAGTAGTTTTCTTGTAGTAGATGATAAAAAAAGATTAAAAGGAATCATAACCTCAAAGCATTTTATTTTCTCAAATGATTACAATATAAAAGTCTCAGAAATAATGGAAAAAAACCTGATTACTGCCCAGGAAGATACAAGTAAATCTGAAGCGCTTGAAATACTACGAAAATCATGGAAAAAGATTTTACCCATTGTTGATAGTGAATCAAAAGTTAAGGGAATGTATGCCTATAAGGATTTAAGAGCCATTGAAAAAGGGGAAACTAAAGAATTCAACATGGACAAGCAAGGAAGATTACGTGTCGGTGCTGCTATAAGTGATAATCTGGGTGAAGAGAATTTGAAAAGGCTAGATGCTTTAGTCAAAAGGAAACCAGATGTAATACTTGTTGACTCTGCTCATGGAGACACCGAAAATATGGTTAAAATTATCAAATATATCAACGAGAACTATGAAGACCTTGAGCTATTAGTAGGTAATATATCTGAACCGGGTTCAGCCAAAAGAATCCTTGAAGCTGGTAAAATTGGAGGCTTAAAAGTTGGACAGGGGCCTGGAAGTATATGCTCAACAAGAAAAGTAGCAGGAATTGGATGCCCACAACTAAGCGCGCTTTTTGAAATAGTCGAATATACAAAAAAATATAACGTCCCAGTATGCGCTGATGGAGGAATAAAATATTCAGGCGATATTGTTAAAGCAATCGGTGCTGGTGCAAATTGCGTGATGCTAGGAAGCCTTTTAGCAGGAACTAAAGAAACGCCTGGAAAAGAAGTCTGGATTGATGGAAAATTATGCAAATCATACAGAGGTATGGGAAGTGTTTCAGCCATGAAAGAAAGTAAGGCCTCCCGAGAAAGATATAGACAAGAAGATGATAAAGAACCGGTTCCAGAAGGCGTGGAATCTACTGTACCTTATAAAGGAACTATCTCTCAGCAAATACATATGTTAACAGGTGGTATAAGAAATGGTTTTGGGTATACTGGAAGTGAAAATGTTAAGGAATTAATTGAAAATGCTGATTTCAGAAGAGTGACACCTGCAGGCGCTCAAGAGTCTATGCCACATTCCGTACAAATCACAACTAGACCCCCTAATCTTTAAAATGGAAAAAATTGTTATACTTGATTTTGGTGGACAATATACCCAACTGATTGCAAAATGTGTCAGGGAAACAAATGTTTTCTCAGAAATTATACCTCATTTTGAATCTGGAAGAATTAATAAGGAAAATCTGAAAGGAGTGATCCTTTCAGGTGGACCTTCAAGTGTGACCATGAAAGGTTCACCAAAAATAGAAAAAAGTTTCTTCAAATTAGGTGTCCCCATCCTTGGAATATGTTACGGAATGCAAACAATCGCTTACCTTATGGGAGGTGAATTAGTAAACCAAGGAGTAAAAGAATATGGTGAGACAGAAATTAAACTTGAAAAAAGTAATCTTTTTTCAGGAATAGGTTCCAACCAAATTAAAGTCTGGATGAGTCATGGAGATAGTGTAAGCAACCCTCCGAAAGGTTTTAAGACAATTGCTGAGACAAAAAATCACATTGCAGCTATAGCTAATAAAGAAAAACAAATTTATGGTGTGCAGTTCCATCCTGAAGTCGCCCACACGGAACATGGAACAGACATTATAAATAATTTTGTCCACAATATATGTAAATGTAAACATGATTGGACCCCAGGTAATTTTGTTGAAAAAGCTAAAAAATACATAAAAGATACTGTCAAAAATAATGATGTAATTTGTTTTGTTTCTGGAGGAGTAGATAGCAGTTTCGTTGCAGCCCTTCTCTCCAAAACTAATGGAATTGGAAATGTTTATCCAGTTTATATACAAGGCCTTATGAGAAAGCATGAAACGCGTGAGGTTGAAAAAAGTCTCAAAGAGGCAGGAGTAGACAATCTACTTGTTTACAAAGCAGAAGACGAGTTTATTGAGGCTGTTTACGGGTTAAGTGGCCCTGAAGAAAAAAGAAAGGCCATAGGTAATCTTTTTGGAAAATTACAACAGAGAATTGTAAATGATCTTAACCTTGGAAAAAACACTTATCTAGCACAGGGTACACTTTATACTGATCTGATTGAAAGCGGAAAAGGAGTAGGAAACAGCGCCAACAATATAAAAAGTCATCATAATGTTGGCTGTGAATTTATTGAAGACTTAAAAAAAAAGAGACAGCTTGTTGAGCCAAATAAGTGGATATTTAAAGATGAAGTCAGAAAGGCAGCAAAAGAGATAGGTCTCCCTGAAAATATATACAACCGTCAACCATTCCCTGGTCCTGGCCTTGGAATAAGGATAGTAAATGGGAAAAGTGAATGGGAAGATACCTGCAAAGAAGAACAAAAAAAAGCAGAACCAATAGCTAAAAAACACAACCTTAGGATTGTGGTTGCCCCTGTGAAAACTGTTGGAGTCCAGGGAGATAAGAGAACCTATAAATTTGTAGCAGTTTTGAGAGGGGAGAAAAACTGGCAAAAAATAAGAGAGGCTGCAAAAGAAATACCTATGGAATGCAATAATATCAATAGGGTTGTTTTCCAAATAGATGAATCTGATACTCAACCAAGAGCTATAAAAACAATTGTATCAAAAAAAACAATAAATACTCTAAAAGAGATTGATTATCAAGGGAGAAACATGTTATCAGATTCAGGTATTAGCCAGACTATTTTTGTTCTTTTTGGTGCAGATCTTTCGGGAGAAGGAAAAAGAAGTGTAGCTCTCAGGGCAGTTTTAACCGATGACTTTATGACTGCAAGACCAGCTGTGCCTGGTAACGAGATAAACTGGGAAACATTAGATAAAATCAATTCCATTGTTAAAAAATATTCAGGAAGTCTAGTAATTGATGTAACAGATAAACCACCTGCGACAACTTGCTGGGAGTAATCTATATCTTATTCTTTTTTGACAATACATTGACGAAGTTATAGGTGTAACTAATAAAAAATGCATTAACTGGGAGAATTACAACATTAAGAGTATATGAAAAAAGCAATAAATAAACAAGTCCAGTAATTATTGCAGGAATGATTAATAGCAAATTAGCAACCCCTCCTCCGAATAGGCCAAAAACAAACAACAACCCAATAGCAAGGCCTACCAACCCAAAAGGTATCAATAGCACAAGAAAAGCAAATACAACGATTAACCCACCGACTATTCCCAGAACTATTTTCATTAAGAAAAAAACAAATACTTCCAGAGGATTATTCCTTAATAAATATAAACTCCTTTTTATTGAATCCAGAAGAGATTTATTCTTCCTATACATATCATAAATAATAATATTTTTGATAAACCAGTTAATAAGTAAGAATATTATAATATCAATTATAAAAAATATTACAAAAAATATTAGATATGCAATGCTAAAATTCTGTAGGCTAAGATTATCTATATTTTTTATCAAAGGGATTAAAACAGGTAAAGATACAATACCTACTACTAAAAGATTCGCAAAACCTATTGCAAACGAAAGTAAAAAAACCGAAAGAGCCTTATTAATATGTTTGCTGAAACCCTTTTTAATAATTGTTTTACCTGTTACAACGGAATCGATAAAAATAAATGTGAAAGTAAATGAAACAACTTTCCATAATAAGCCAATCAAGGCTAAAACCCCTCCTCCTGCCAAAATAAAAGCAAAGTTATTTTTCAGGAAGTGAGTAATTTTAGAAAAATCTCCAAAATTAGTTATATTTGAAACATTACCGCCATTGCTACCTGAAGCTGAAAGAAGTGAAACTAATCCAAGTTTAAACCATTCTTTATTTAAGGGAAAAAGCCTTTTTTTAATCTTATTTAATGAATCATCAATTATTTCAGTAGCAATCGCCATAGAAACTAATAATTCCTTTTTCTTTTTAAGCTTTTTGTTGATTAGCTTCTTAAAATCCTGATTCAAAAACAATAATATAGAATGTACGTAAGATAACGAGACTAAATAAACCGATAGATTTGTCTATTGATTAACTAACCATACAAAAATAAGGAATAACCAATAATCAAATTTAAATATAACTTCTTTGAGCGGCTCCTAAAATGTATGATATCAGCCCGGAAAGGATGTACCAGGAGTATAAGAAAGATAATTTCGGAAAATTATACACTCCTAAATGTGAAAATAAGTACACATGCACAGACTTAAATACTATAGTAGATATGGCTATTTGTGGGTCTTCAGCAGAAAACATTGAATCAGTTAACATAATAGGAAGTGTACTTTATAAAAATTTCGAAGGAGCATTTGCAAAATTCAAAAAAACAAATAATTATTCTGATATATTCAAAAAGATTTTGGGTTTTGATAAAAACAACGATATTGATGTGGTCATAATAACAAAACAGCCGCCCAAATTAAATAATATAAAATATGACCTAAAAAGAAAAATATGCGGCTATCCAACGTTTACCATAATGCCCCAGTATTCATATAAAAAACACGAAGGTTATTCACAAAACCCGAAACTCAACAATGACCCGCAAAAAATTGATTTTACCTATATGTCTCTATTCGGTTTTTTAAATGGGTTAAATGAAGGTAACACAATGGCTAAAGGAGTTTATGAATATAGTACCCCCATAATCGGTAAAGAGAATTTTAAAATAATTAGTGATTTTGTTTTTAATCAAAAAAAAGATACTAGACATTTTTCAGAATGGGAAAAAGGCATTGATAATCTTCTGAATTGCTATATTGAATAATTTATGAGGATATTCTCAGAAAAACTTACAAAAAGAACTTAATAATAGCAATAATGAGTGATTTAATCTAATAACATTTGTACTTTTGAAATCCTGTTATCTTTGACTTCTTTAACAATAAGACTAAATTTTTTTTGCTTTATTTTTTCACCTTTCTGAGGAATCTTACCCAGTTTTTTAAGGATATAGCCTGAGATAGTAGCTACATCATTTTTAGTGTATATTTTCCTGAAAGTGACTCTTTTAATCTCTTCTAAACTGGTTTCACCTTTAATTTCGTAAGTTTTGGGGCCTAACTTCCGTATACTCTGCTCAATTTTATCAGTTTCATCATAAATTTCTCCAACAATCTCTTCCAACACATCTTCTAATGTTACTAAACCAGAAACATCTCCATATTCATTTATCACTATAGCTATATGAACTTTCTTTTTTTGAAACTCTTGCAACAATAAATCAGCCCGCTTTGTTTCCGGAACAAAAAAACAATCTCTGGACAAATCAATTATTTTTTTAGTAGTATTGTTTTTTGCAGCTTCTCTTAGAATATCTTTAGTATAAAGAATGCCAACAATATTATCTTTCTCTCCTTCATAAATGGGTATTCTTGAATGCCCTGAACTAATAACCTTGCGCATTACACTCTCTAGTTTAACTTGGCCATTTACTGAAATCATATTTAATTTTGGAATCATTATCTCTTTTATGTGTATATCATTCATTTTGAAGATGTTATTTATCATCTCTTTTTCATCCTTTTCTATACTTCCAATCTCTTCACCCATATTCACAAAAGACTTTATTTCTTCTTCTGTTATTAATGGGTCCCCTTGCTCGCTTCCAAAAGCTCTGGCAATACCTTTTGTAAGCTTGTCAGATACAACCAACAAAGGTTTCAGGATTTTACTCAAAAAAAGAATAAACTTCGCTGAAAAAGAACATATTGCTTCAGCTTTTGCCATTGCTATACTTTTAGGCGTTATTTCTCCAAAAATAAGTATTATTAGTGTCATAACCCCTGTAGCAATTCCCACACCAAGATTACCAAATAAATTTATTGCTATAGATGTAGCTAAAGCAGAAGCACCTACATTAACGAGATTATTACCTATTAATAAAGTGCTTAAAAGTGTATGCGGGTCCTCTTTAAGTTCACTTATAATGGAAGCATTCTTTTGCTTTTTTTCAGACATATTCCTAAGCCTTACTCTATCAAGACTAACAAAAGCGGTCTCAACCCCTGAAAAAAAACCTGAAAGAACAACTAAAAATGCCAAAAAAAGAGCCTCCAACCCTAACATATTTACGCACCTTTATTTCGCAAGACCTGGATCTTGTTACGCTTTATATAATATCTCATTAAATAAAAATTCTCCACACCCGAGTGTGGTTCTTCAGAATCATCCGATAAATTATCTTTTATCATTTCTTAAGCGGAGTTAAATAATCTTTTTTATAAAGTTTGTGTTTAGTAAACAAAAATATCTTCAAAAAAACACACGATTTACTCGTAAAATGAATCCTACTATGAACCACTAAATAATAAGTTTATTAAATGATTTTGTTATTAAAGGTTCTATGAAAGATTATCTTAGACTTATGAGGCCTTCTCAATGGTATAAGAATCTTGTTATTTTTATAGCAATATTCTTTACTGGACAAATATTTCAAAGCCAATCCCTTCTCCTGACAGCTCTTGGCTTTATAAGCCTTTGTATGGTTAGCTCTTCTAACTATATAATAAACGATGTAGTGGATAGATTTGAAGATAAATTACACCCAAAAAAGAAGAAACGACCCATCGCCTCTGGAAAAGTAGGGATCTCAAAAGCCTTGATACTTTCATTTATTTTACTAATAACAGCAACAATAATTGCAATCTTCCTTAATAAGATGTTTGCTTTATGCATAATCACTTTGTTTTTGCTTACCCAAATATATTCACTAGGACTAAAAAAGGAGCCAGTAATTGATATACTGATTATAGGTATAAATTTTGTTATAAGAGCCATGAGCGGTGCATTCATAATTAATGCAAAAATTTCGCCATGGTTGATTGTCTGTACCTTTTTTCTCGCGTTGTTATTAGCATCTAATAAAAGGTCAGGAGAAATTAGTTTATTAAAAGATAAAGCTAAAAGAAAAAAACAACTGCAAAATTATATAGGAATTTCTGAACAGCTTGTCACAATAAACACTGCAATACTAGTAATTGCTTATTCATTATATTCATTTACTAAGCATCCGCCTTCTTTTATGTTAACTCTTCCATTCTTCTTATATGGAGTTATATATTTTTTAGTCAAAAGCAAAAAAAATCCAGAAGTTGCAATAAATCCGGAGCTTTCATTTCTTGACATAAGAATGTTAATAACAGCAATTTTAATGTCTATTACCTTATTGGTGGTTTTATATGTCTAAAAAAATAATAATTGTAATGCCGGCTTATAATGAAGAAGCCATTATTAAAGAAACAATTAAGAACGTAAAGAATGAAGGATATAAAAACATAATAGTTGTCGATGATGGAAGCCAAGACAAAACTAGTGAGTTTGCAAAAAAATGCAAAGTCAAAGTACTAAAGCATCCAATAAACAGGGGATTAGGAGCCGCACTTGGTACAGGAATAGAAGCAGCACTGGAAATCCGGGCTGATGTGATAGTAACCTTTGATTCAGATGGACAACACGACCCAAAAGATATAAAGAGAGTAATTTTACCAATCATTAAAGGAAAGGCTGATGCAGTCATTGGAACAAGACTAAAAAATCCAAAAGGAATGCCATTTCTGAGAAGAGTTGGAAACTGGGGTTTGAATATGTTTACATTTACATTGTTCGGAGTCTGGACAACTGATTCTCAATCAGGGTTCAGGGCTTTCAGCCGCAAAGGAGCTAAAAAACTTGAAATAAGAAGCAATAAGATGGAAGTTAGCTCAGAAATCATAAAAGAAATAGGCGAAAATAGACTAAGATTCAAAGAAATCCCAATAAAAGCTATATACACAGATTATTCAAAAGCTCACGGACAGAGTTCACTAAACGCATTCAGAATATTAGGAAAATTAATTATGAAACGTATCATGAGGTGAAAAAATGATTCTTCAAATACTAGTTATAATTTTTGCAATTTTTGCAATAAGTCGTTCTTACCTCAGATTAAAAAACAGTGGTGAGTCAATACTTGAATTTATATTCTGGATAGTTGTTTGGGTAAGTGTTGTTATAGTAGTTATATTTCCTGCAATCACTACAATACCTGCTAAAATATTCAATATAAAAAGAGGGATTGATGTTTTTGTGTACATAGGTATAGTTGTTTTGTTTTATTCAATATATAGGATATACGCAAAGATTGAAAATATCGAAAGAGACATTACAAAACTTACAAGAGATATAGCCAAGAATAAAAAAAAATAAACCAAGAAAAAATTTTTAATAAGCATAAATTAAAGGAAGATAATATGAAAGTTTGTATTGTTATAGGTACACGACCAGAAATAATTAAAATGTCCCCTCTTATAAGAGCATGTATAAATAAGGGGCTTGATTTTTATATACTTCACACTGGACAACATTATTCTTATGAAATGGATAAAAAAATCTGCGAGGATCTTGAAATCCCTTTACCCAAATACAATTTAGGTGTAGGCGGCCAACCCTACAGAAAACAAGTAGGTATGATGGTGCGAGAGATAATGGAAGTTTTAAGAAAAGAAGAACCTGATATTGTATTTGTGCAAGGCGACACAAATTCAGTTTTAGCAGCAGCATTGGCATCAAATAAATTAAGTATACCTATTGGACATCATGAAGCAGGATTAAGAAGCCACGATACAACAATGCTCGAAGAAACCAACCGTATTATAACAGACCATATAGCCGACTTTTTATTTTCTCCTACCAAAGACGCTTTAAAAAACCTTAAAGACGAGGGTATTAATGAAAAAAATGTATTTCACACGGGAAATACTGTAGTGGACGCCATAGAGCAAAACCTGGAACTTGCAAACAAGAAAAAAGAAGTCTTAAAGGAGCTTAAAATAAAAGAAAATGAATATGTTCTTGTTACTGCTCATAGAGCTGAAAACGTTGATAACGTAGAGAAACTAAAGGGCATATTTGATGGACTTATGCTACTTCAGCAATATTTACAACTGCCAATAATATGCCCTATACACCCAAGAACTAAAAAGCTTGTTGATGAACATAAAATAGATGTAAATGAAAATATAATATTAATTGAACCACTAGGATACCTTGAGTTCCTTCAATTGGAAGGACATGCAAAGTTAATAGTAACAGATTCCGGAGGAATACAAGAAGAAGCATGTATTCTTAAAATTCCTTGCGTAACAATAAGAGAAAATACTGAAAGACCTGAAACGATTGAATCAGGAGCAAATATTTTGGCAGGCACTGAGCCTAAAAGGATACTTAAAGCTTGTCAGGAAATGCTGCAAAAGAAAACGAACTGGAAAAATCCCTTCGGAGATGGTAAAGCAGGAGAAAGAATACTGAGGTTATGGATTGAGAATGCACGTACTGATCTCTTCAATTATTGATTTAGAAAAAACAACATATTCAAGGTTGCATTACTTTATAGAGCATCTCATTAAAAGTGGCCATAATGTAACTGTTGTAAGTATAAAAGATAATTGGAAACATAAGGACAAAAGGCAAAGATACGAATTAATGGACAAGATAAATACCATTTATATCACAGACAAACAATACGGAGCTATTAGACAGAAGCTTAGTTTTCCTCTCAAAATAAGCCAGATAATCCCTGAAAAAATTCTAAAAAGCACAGATGTACATCTTTGTTATAATAGCCTTGTTCTTGGATATTTTGTCGCAAGAAGATTACGTAAATATAATGTAAACACAGTCTATGACCTTGCTGATGATCTCCCTGAAATGATCGCAACAAGCCCCCAAATACCACCAGTTGCAAGAAAAATTGCAAGTATTATAGGTAAACAATTGCTTGAAAAAAATCTTAAATTGTCTTCAGCCGTTATGATAACGGCCAAAGAATTCAGAAAATCAATGAATATTTCACGGTTCAAGCATTATATTGTGCCAAATGGAGTAAATGTAAATAAGTTCAAACCAAGCCAAAGCACCACTAAAAAATTCATTGTGGGGTACCTGGGCGCTTTAAGAGAATGGGTTGATCTCAGACCAATGCTTCTGGCTGTAAAGGAGCTTAAAATAGACATCAAAGTACTAGTAGTCGGAGGAGAAGAAGATCTCACAAAATATAGAAAGTTTGTTGCAGAAAACAATATGCAAAATTACGTTGAATTTACTGGAAATGTTCCCTATTATGATGTGCCTAAATATGTTAACAAAATGGACATTGCAACAATCCCATTCAAAAAAACCCCAGTAACTGATGGGACATGTCCTCTGAAACTTTTGGAATATATGGCTATGAAAAAGCCCTGTATATGCTCAAGGCTAAATGAAATAAAAAGTATGGTGGGCAATAAAGTGCTTTATGCTACAAAAAAAAGTGAATGGAAAAAGAATATATTAATGCTCTACAAAAACAGCAAATTAAGAAACAAATTGGGTAGGGAAAGCAGAAAATTTGTTGAAAAAAACTATGACTGGGCAGAAATAGGAAAAAACATGGAAAAAATACTCGTAAAATACTCTAAAAATAAGGATTTTTCTCGCGCCTAATTTTATTAATTAAACGCTTAAGAATTGAAGGGTGCTTAACCATAAACATTGTGTGTTCTATAAATTCAACCTTCGCCATATTAATGAGATCACACATCATAGTGCAGGTTTCACAAACTTCTTCTTTTTTCAAATCTCTTCTTATTCTTTTTGCTTTTTTACCAAACCATGCATTAGAATTTTTAACAAGATTACCTACAAAATATTTTTTGTTTGCAGAAAGAATTGGGCAAGGTGTTGCATTACCCTGAGGGTCCATGTATAATGTGATATACCCGTTAAGACAGCCAAAGTTTCTTTTACCTGTTCTGAACATTTCAATTAGTTTTGAATAATAAAAACCATATTGGGGTTGATCCTTTAAAACTTTTTGAAAAAACCTACCTATTTTTTTTTTATCATGTTGGTTCAGGGCTGCCGGACTATCTTTATTATCATAATATCCGGCACTTGTAAGCATAACAGCAAAACCAATATTTTTAGTTTTCTTTTTCATAAATCTGTAGAAGTCTTCGATTTCATGAAGGTTCACCTTAGATATTGTCGGTTGCACGCCAACATTGAAGTTATCATATTTTTTTTCTAGCTCTTTTAATCCATTAAAAGTCTTCATCACTTTCCTATACGCACCTTTGATCCCTCTTTGCTTATCGTGGGTTTCTTCAAATCCATCTATAGAGAGCGTTATTGACATAAACTTATCTTTGCTAATTGTCTGCAGCATTTGCTCAGCTCTTTTTACAATAACTGAAGGCATAAGACCGTTTGATGGAAGGGCTATACCTTCAAGCTTAGGAAGTTTATTAATCTCTTTTACAACATCTATTATATCCCTCCTTAGAAAAGGTTCTCCCCCTGTGAGATTAATCCATCGCAATTTCGAAAAAATTTTAGATGAAAACAGCTTTTTTATATTTTCAAGGGTCAACTCATTTTTGGTCTTTTTTTTCCAGATATTGCACATGATACAACGGGAATTACACTGATCTGTTATATGATAAATAAGAAATGTTGGATAATGTGAGAAATTCAAAAGCTTTTTAATCCTGTAAATTGATCCTGAAAAAGAGCCTTCTAGCCCTATTTTAAAAAATCTGCCAATAACCATAAGATTACTAAACCCCTTTGTTTTAAAAAAATTGTGAATATTAAATTTGTTTTAAATGTCTAATATTTCCCTAATACACTATAAATTTATTTCTATATCTATAAAAATTAAAAGAAATTAATATTCAGTTGTTTGTAAAATAAACTGAATTTTATATTCCAAATATTTATAAATCTTGTAATCACTCACTGATATAGAGGGATAAATAATGAAACAAGTATTATATAATAAATCCGGAAGAGTTAAAATAAATGAAGTGCCTGCTCCAGAAATACAATCCAGCGAAATCCTGGTTCAAAATGAATTTTCTGTATTATCTGCAGGAACAGAAAAATCAATGATTCAGTTGATGAAAAAGCCACTATTTAAGATGGCTCTTGATAGACCTGACTTAGCAAAACAAGTTATCAACTTTGCAAAAGATTCTGGCTTAAAAAAAACCATTGATCTTGTCAAAAGCCGTCTTGATATTTGGCATCTTTTAGGTTATAGCAGCTCAGGAATAGTAGTCAGGGCGGGTGAAAAAGTAAGAGATATTGGTGTCGGAGACCGTGTTGCCTGCATAGGAAGCGGTTTTGCTAATCATTCAGAATATATAGCAGTTCCACAAACATTTGCATGTAAAATACCAAAAAAGGTTAAATCAGAAGATGCAGCATTTACAGGAATTGCATCCATAGGTTTACAATCAATCAGACAACTAAAACCTCAGCTAGGCGAAAATATTGTAGTAGTGGGTCTCGGGCTTATCGGGCAAATGGTTGCCCAGATGTTGAGAGCTAATGGATGTAATGTTATAGGTATAGATATAGATAAAACAAAAGTAAAAAAGGAATATATCGATGAAGGAATAACTGCAGATACAGTTAAATCAGTACTTAAAGCAACAAACAATGAAGGAGCAGATGGAGTAATTATAGCAGCATCTTCAAAGCATAATCTTGTTAATCAAGCTTTTGACATGTCCAGAAAAAAAGGGAGAGTTATTCTTTTAGGAGTATGCGGACTCGAAATAGACAGAGAAAAAATGTTTGAAAAGGAACTTGAGTTTAAAATATCGTCTGCTTTTGGTCCTGGAAGCTTTGATGAAAGTTATATATCAGGAAAAGATTATCCTTTTGAGTATGTAAGATGGACAGCACAAAGAAATATGAAATCTGTCCTTGAGCTTCTGGCCAGCAATAAACTAAGCTTTGAAGAGATGAAACAAGTAAAATACAGCCTTGACGAGGCAGAGAGTGCATATAAAAAGCTCGAAAAAGGAGAAGTAATGACTTCACTTTTCAAATATAATCCTAGCAAACCTAAACAAACGATTCAGGTTAATAAAGACTTTAAGAAGAAAAAAGCAAACCTCGCAATCATAGGCGCTGGACAGTTTATGAGGGGATTCATTATTCCCTCAATAAAGAAAAATAAGGATTTATCTATTTACGCTGTAGCAACTAAAAGTGGGCATCAGGCTAAAAAACTTGCAAAAGAGCTTGGAGCGAAATACGCCAGCTCAAGTTATAAAGACCTTATAAATGACAAAAATATAGATTGTATAATGATAGGGACAAGGCATGACACACATGCCCAGATAGCTATTGATGCCTTGAAAAAGAACAAAAATGTTTTCTGTGAAAAGCCCATGGCTATTGAAAAAGAAGAATTCAATAAGCTAAACCAAGCAATAGTAAAAAGCAACGGATTGTATTCATGCGGATTTAATAGAAGGTATAGTAAAGCTATTAAAAGAATAAAAGACGAGCTAAAAGAGGATGTTCCTGTATTAATAAATTATATATTCAATAACCAATTCCTTCCAAAGGAACATTGGGTCAATAACCCAGAAATTGGAGGAGGAAGATTTATAGGGGAAGCATGCCACATTATTGATTTATTCAATTACCTTACCGGCTCAACACCTATAATTGTAGAAGGTCAAAAACTCAGTACCAGTAAGGGCCAGATAAATGACGAAAATAACATAAGTTCAGTCTTAAAATATAAAGATGGAAGTCTTTGCACATTAACCTACACATGTATTGGAAACAACTCAAAGCAAAGAGAAACAGCAACAATAATTCAAGATGGTAATATTTGGGAACTTGATGGTTTCGGCAAAGTAAAGAAAAATGGTAAGATAATATATAAAGGTGAAGCTGATGAGGGGCACTCACAAGAAATGAAAGAGCTTTCGTTGGCATTGCTGGGTAAAGAAAATAATCTAGCAACCTCTGAAGAGT
Source organism: Nanobdellota archaeon (assembly GCA_051819785.1). Lineage (GTDB taxonomy): Archaea > Nanobdellota > Nanobdellia > Woesearchaeales > DSVV01 > CAZBGG01. The sequence goes on from JBNJGV010000009.1 coordinate 25,113, forward strand.
GCATTAACGCAACTAAAAATACATTTGGAATTATCAATAAAGTTAAAAATAACAAGAATTCGGAATGATTTATAGTTAAGAAAACAATAGTTATGGGTTAAGTTATAATTCAAGGAAAAGCGAACTAATGCTTAAAAATCAAATGGTTTTTTATAATTAAGTGGATTATATTTTCAATTGAATCTAAATTATTGACAAATAAAGTAAAAAGGTGATTAATAATGGCAGAAGAAAATCAACAAACAAGCAAAGAAGAGCAAATTGCTTTTTACAAAGGAGCACTAAGTACACTTGTTAAAGAAAGAGAAGAAATGCAAAGAATTTTACAAGTTGTAGAACAACTTATGCAGATGCATATTAAATCATTAAAAGAATTAGGGGTTGATTTGGCAGAAGAAGCAAAGAAACAATCTTCAACCCAAAAAGAAGAACAGGAAACAGACTCTGGCAAGTTGGACGATATGCTAAAATAAATGAAAAATGGGAAATAGGTATACTGTTCAAGGTCCATGTAAAGTATGCGGCACATATACTCACTCCTATTGCTCACATTGCGGCAGTTATGTTTGTGAAGAGCATAGATACATAAAAGAAATTCAGCATGGACAAAAAGAAATTGCTCTATGCAAAAAATGTTATGAGAAAGGAAAAAAAGTGATTGATTCATTTGATAAAAAGATATGACACCACTTTTAAGACAAAACACAATGTTTATATATTAAAAAGTGAGTATACCATCCTATGAAGGGAATATTTTCAGCATTTATGGGACTACTTTTGTTTTCTATAATTTCAGCAGTGGTGTTAGGAAGTACTATTGATTGTCAAGTAGTTGATAGGGGTACTTGCAGTGGAACAAGTATAATCCAACTATCAAGTGAAAATAATGCCCATGCAGCAGAACTATCTAATTCTTACAGTAAGGAATTATGTTGCTACACTCCTGGACCGACTAACAGCTTACGTGTAAGTAAGAATCCAACAACTGTACCTGATGATGCTTTGTTCATATTTAGTACAGATGGTAATAAGAACGCAATGGTAAGTTCAAGCGACATATTTTCAGAAAAGTATTATATTTATGATTCAGAAGGGGGAAAACTTGTATGTAAAACTGATTCCTCTTGTAATGGAGATTGGGGATGCATAATACAAACCGAAGAGAATAACGACTGGCAACATGCCTCTCAATGTTCAGGGGATTTTGATACCACAAGATGTTGCAAATTATTAGATAAAATAAAAGTCAATGAATGGCAGATAAAAGAAAAAACAGAAGAAGGTTCTGTACAACCTTCAGAAAATGCTATTGTTGAATTCAGAGATGCAAATTATAAACTTATAAAATCTATAGAAACTAACTCAGATGGAAGTTTTGATTCACCAATTTATCTTTCTTCTGGATTAAATATAACTGTATATATTAAAAAACCAGGTTATATTGCAATTGAAAAAGATTCAGCATTACTTTATTCTGACTCAAGTATATCAAAGGTTTTAGCAACGCTTGAAGAGGGGCAACCATGCCAAAGTGATTGCACAAGAGAGGGTAGTGAATACTGCGACCCTACTTGTGTAGGAATTAATGGTTGCACATACGACCCCAGCTATACAACTAATCTTTTTGGAGAGACCTCCGACGTAATGGACGTATGTAAAATGCAAAAGAAAGGTTGGGTTAAAAAGTTTGATGAAACAAAATATGTAGAATGTTGCAATAGCACACCTTTTGTTAAATCCGAGTTGGAAAGTGAAGATATAAAAGTTGGAAAAGGAGTCGAAGATGTTAAAAGTTATGAAATTAAGACAATATTAAGAAAAGGAAAACTTGTAACATTACATCTAAGCATGTGGCAAGATTAAAAATTATCTTAAAATAAATTAATACAAATTATCACGAGCAACAACATTCTTTCCCAATTAAAGTGAAGATTATAAACTATATACATCTATAACTTAATTAATCTTACTCTGACAAGAGCTTTTTCAATTTATCAGCAAAGCCGTTCTTCTCCTTTTCATCCTCTTTTGAATCTTCTTGCTTGTTGTCATTTTGGCCACTACCATAACTACTTTTCTTTTGCTTTGAAAGATTAGAAGAAACCATTTCTAACTGAGAGTTGTCTTTTGGAGTAGATTTTGTCTTTTTAGTGGTTTTTTTCTCTGTTGTTTTTTTTTGTGTGGATTTCTTTGAAGTATTATTAGTGGAGCTACCCGCTTTAGTTTTAGACTGGTTACCTATTAAAAACTTATTTATATTGCTCTCAATATCATAAAAAAGATCTGCCTCATCTCTTATCATCTTTGATGCGGTTTTTCCCAAAGCCAAAACTTCAGTCCTACAACCATGAGATTTCATATAATATAGCAAATCCTTAAAATCTCCATCCCCACTAACAAGAACAAGTGTATCAATCTTGCTCGCCATCCTAACAGCATCCATTGCAATACCAATATCCCAATCTCCTTTTTTTGCTCCACCATTAAACACTTGCAAGTCCTTTGACTTAACCTCGATGCCTATATTGTTAAGAGCTTCATGAAAATTAGATTCCTCTTTTATATCAGTTTTTATAACATAAGCGATTGCTCTTACAAGTTTCCTTTTGGCTACAGCCTCATTAAGCAATGCTCTAAAATTTACTTTCTTATTGTATAAATGTTTAGCACTATAGTACAAATTCTGCACATCAAATAAAACTAAAACTCTCTGTTCTTTATGTTGCATATTATTACCTCATCCAAATTATTATATTAAAGGGTTCAGACCTAACTTAAAAAATTTTAGTTTTTAAACCCTGATTGCATAAAATAAGAACAAATAAAAAAATAAAAAAAGAATTTTATAGCATGTGAAACCATTTCTGGGCCAAGTCCCCTAACAAAGGAACTGACTTTTCCTTAGCTTGGATTGCATATACAAGTCCCATTATCCAGAATACGAATACAACAATATTCAATAACCAACCAATAATAGGAATGAATGAAAGAACTAATCCCGTAAGCATAATCATTATTGCTTGCCTCAAATGATAACTACCAAGAGAGGTCTTCTCATTTTGGTTCATTACTAATGCAATTATCCAACCAATAATAGTTATGTAACTTACAACTGCTATCATATGTCCTTTTCCTGAATCTGCCATATTATTACACCTCCGGCTAAAAAAAATTAGCTTATATAATACATTTCATTTAAACTAGTTATTAAATATTTCGCTTTTAGAGCCCAAAAACCCACATAGAATAAACGAAAACCTAAATAGAAATAATTAAAAGAATCAAATTAAATGTTTATATATTTCCTGAGCTGCTACTGCGCCCTCTGCCTGTGCAGTGATTATTTGCCTGAGATTATTAGAGCCATTTGTTAAATCACCCGCAGCATAAAGCCCATCAATACTTGTTTTTTGAGTATAATCCACCATTACACAACCAAATTTATCAATCTTGACACCCATTTTTTCAAGAACAGAAACATTTGGATCCGAGCCTATTTCAATAAATACTCCTGAAACATCCAATGAATTGCCGTTAGTAAGTTTTAAGCTATTCAATTTATCTTCACCCTGAAACTCTTTTACAGATGAACCAGTTATAATTTCAATCTTTTCGTTTTTTAGAATTGTTTCTTTCCAGGCAGGTTCCATCGGCAAATTATTTTGAACTTCGACAATATATATTTTTTTAGCATACTCTGAAAGTAACATGGCTGCTTTTGCACCACCATCATTACCGCCAACAACTGCAACTTGTTCATCACGATAAAAAGGGGCATCACAGGTTGCGCATGTATGCACCCCTTTGCCTAAAAATTTACCCTCTCCGGGAACTTTTAACATTCTCTTTTTAGTTCCAAGAGCATATACAACAAACTTTGCCTCATATGATGCTTTTTTTGAAGTTATAACAAAATTATCTTTTTTTTGCACATTTAGCAAAGTGTCTTTCTTAAAGTCAATATCATTATTTTTAATGTGTTCTTTATAATTTTTTACAAGTTCGCTTCCAGGAATACTTGATTTAAAAGGCAGATTTTCTATAATATAGGCATTATTAACCCATCCACCTACGTTATAAGAAAGCAACAAAGTCTTAAGCTTATACCTAGCGCAGTAAATTGCTGCAGTTATGCCTGCAGGACCTCCTCCTAAAATTGCTACATCATACATAAAAGTTTGAGAAAACAAGATGTTTAAATAATTTACCCTCTAGATTCGACCCACTCTTATATATTCATCAATATCTTCTTGGCCTAAATGCCTGGTTCTCCTCATTTTGCGCCGGAACTTTCGACTGTTTTTCTTAAGATAAAAACCATAAGCTACACCAACAGCCATTCCAATCAAATGCGCAACATTAGCTGTTGTGCCTGTCCCGAAAGCACCAAAAACTTCAATAAAAGCTATAACTATTCCAGCAATCCAAAGCGGCATGGGCACCACAAAGAAAAATAAAACCATTAAATTAGGAAGCAAAACAATAACTACCCCTAGTACACCCATAATTGCTCCACTTGCACCGACTGCTTGCTGATAAATAAAACTTGAAACAACAGATGCTAAAATACCCGCTAAAAAGTATATATATACAAACCTCTTCGCACCAATTCTTTGTTCCAAGAGACTGCCGAACATATAAAGAACAAACATATTAATAAACAAATGAAAAAGACTTCCATGTAAAAACATTGAAGTTAAAAGAGTATAAGGCCTAAACATAAGATCTCCTTTATGTAAGGCAAAAAAAGATGTGAAACTTATATCAAAAGCTGAAGTAAGCAACTGCACAAAAAAAATAGCCACATTTACAGCAATTAGAATCATTACAGGGCTCTTTGAATTATATCTTGAAAATCTCATCATATAAATAGCAAACATAAGTGTCCTTTTTTAATTTTACCATTTCATGGAAAAAATTTAAAAAAAACCTCAGATATTGAACGTTTTAAGAGTTGATATGATGAAAGCTGAAAAAGGAAGCAAAGTAAAAGTACATTACACTGGTACTCTAGATGATGGAACAACGTTCGATAGCTCAGAAGGAAAAGAGCCAATCGAGTTTGTAGTAGGACAAAATAAAGTAATCCCTGGATTTGAGAATTCAGTTGATGGAATGGAACAAGGAGAAGAAAAAGATTTTAAACTTACCCCTGATCAGGCTTATGGTGAAAGGAATGAACAATTAATACAAGAAGTTCAAAAATCACAACTACCTGAAAACATGGAAGTAAAAGAAGGTCAGATGTTGATGCTAAAAGCACCAAATGGGCAGAACCTACCTGCAAAAGTAGTAGAGGATAAGGGAGAGACCTTCATGCTTGATATAAACCATCCATTAGCAGGAAAAAATCTTAATTTTAAGGTTAAGCTTGACGAAGTTGTAGAACAGCAGGCAAGTGAACAAGAAGCAGAACAGCCTAAAGAACAGGAACAGTCTGAAGAACCTAAAGAACAGGAACAGCCTGAAAATCAGGAAGAATCAAACTAATTTTTTTTCTTCTTTTTCTTTGACTTTTTTGAAGATTTTTTCTTAGCAGCCGGCTTTTGAGTACTTTGACTTTCTGTATAAAGATACTTATTGAATGAAGAGTCGCCTGAAAAGAATTTGGTGATTTTTGTAAGGTGAGCAAATTTAGCTACCTTCCCTGCTTTTCCTGCTTTTGAAATGAACCTTACAATCTTTACAAGCCTGCCCAGTTTTGCAAGCCTGCCTAATTCACCGAGACCTGCAGCAAAAATTCCAAACGGGATGACAGCTATAATATCAAGCCATGCGTTTTTGAAAAATTGCTTGACGTCTCTGTACCTTTCATATATAAACATCAAATCAACTATAAATATTGTCCATATTATAAAATCAGCAACATCTAAGAGATTTGCATACTTGCCTACAACAAACATCTGCTTTAATACAAAGATTATAAACATTGCAGCAACTGAAAGAAGAATGATTGCATCCCATGCCCTGTGAGATTTTATCTCTAATTCCTTTTCCTTTATCTTTTTTTCAAATCCATCCTGGTATTCGCCTTCTGAAGCCATTGTTAAAATTGATTTGGCTGCTACGACAAATCCAGCTGAACTTATAAAGATTATAAAGTTAAAAAGCACTGTCCTTAATGCATCCAGCGAAGGAATTCCTGCAAAAAGCATGTCCTTGAAAATAATTCCGGTTATTATGAATACTAAGCTTGCTAGAAAGAATTTTTTTTCCTGGCTCTTTGTTATATTGAAAAAACCTATAAATAGTCCTGAGAAAACTAAAAGCCCGTACATATAAGGCTCAATCCCTCCTAAAGCTTCAAATGGACCATTAAAAAGAGAAATCAAACTGCCTACTATAAAAAAAAACATGCTGACTTTTCTCATAAACATTTTACAACCTCTTTTTAGAATATTTCCTGAGAACTAATATTTAAATTCTTTGGAAATCATACCCTTATAAGTTATTATTTATTTTCAAGAAGAACCATAAAGAACTCAATAAGCTCTTTTGTATCGCTAATAATGGTTTTGCTTTCTTCGACAGAAATTGCCTCACCATAATAATTTATGTTGTTTCTGACCTTTCGAAGCTTATCGTACATATCACCTTTTTCACTTAAGCCCATGATTTCTTTAAGAAACGCTGTATAGCATTCATGATTGTATACCTTATATCCTTTTTGCAATGCGAGAATTTCAAGAATCATTCTCATGGCATCATATAAGAGAGTAATTTTAGAATAGTGGAGTTTATAGGGAAGAAAATCTGCTGATTTAATCTTGTTATTGATTATTTCAAGAAATGAATCGGTTTTGTTTAAGTCTTGTTTTGTTTCCCTGACAATTCTTTTCTTAATGCATTCCCTAAAATCCATTACCACTTTCCTCTTAATCTCTCCCCATTTAATATATTGTTTAAAAGCTTCCTATCTGCAGATTCTAAACCCTTAAACATGAATAACTGGATATTTCTCTTAAGTTTTTTTTCAAAACTTTTAAGGTCAATTTCTTTTTTTGTTGGTGTAAAAACTGCAATGTCAATATCTGAAGCAGGATTAACTTCTGCTTTTGAAAATGACCCAAACAAAATTATAACAGGGTTTAGCGTTTCTTTTTCTATATGGTCAAGAAGTGTCTTTAAATGAATTTCCCAATGAATTACGGAGATTTTTCGAAAAAGGGAAGAATCTTTTTCAGCATAATAGTAATGGTATTGCCTGTCGTATTCTTTTTTTAAGAAACCTTTTTTATAATATTCCTGCAAAAGTTTTGATGCAGTTGGAGGACTAATTTTTTGTAATCTTGCATATTCCCTTACACTAATTCTTCTATAGCAATCATTAAAAAAAGGGGCCAGATTGTCAAATATTTTTAACATGTGTTAAATAATATTAACAATGATATATAAATTTAACTGTCAATTTATGTTAACAGCTGTTAAATTTTATTAACAATTTATTTTAGATTTTTTTAGCAAGTCTGTTTGTATTAAGAAAAAGAAAAAATTTAATTTAATTCTCCTAAATAATAGTCCTGAAGCCTGGCTCTGGCCTCTTCAAGATTGTCAAAATCAAGATTTTTTTGCAAAAGAAGCATATCCATCGTCCTTCCACAAGCCTCAAGGGTCTCTTTGCCCTGGTGATTTGTGATAAGAGATGATAAATCATATACACCATCTTCAACTATTACCCAGCAATCATCGCTTGAGTCATGATTTGAAACCAGTTTTTTTGTGTATTTTTCTTCTGAAATCTCTTGATTATTTCCAGTATCCACGCTCAGCTGCATATCATCAACAGGAGCTTTTTCTTCAACTTCAGTTGTACAGCCGGAAATGAAGCTCAAGCCAAGAACTAAAATCAAAATTGTCATTAAGTTTTTTATTACCATAATCGAGGAGTAATAGAAAGAAGAATTTAAATATTTTGGAAAAAGAGGCTTCATCCAATAATTGTTCTAATGACAAAAACAACAACAACTACATTTTCCGCTGTAGCTTCGGAAATGCAGCTCTGGGGCATATATCAAAAATCAGAGATTTTTGGAACCTTTCGTTGCTCTGCAACTTCAAGGAAGCCCCAGCACGATAAATAGTTTGGTTGTTTTTGTCATAGTTCTCGCAAAAAAATATCTAAAAATATAATCAAGTTTATTTTTTGGATGAAGCCGGAAAAAGATTGAGTTAAGCAATAGAATTTTTGTGTTTTTAGAAAAAGTTTCCAATGACAAAGAAATTCCGGAGCTATTACATCGTTCTAACAACAAATTTATAAATTATTAAGTAATGTCTCATCATATGAGATACGAGATAAGGGTTTGGCTGGAGCAATCTGATGCTGATATTGATGGGGCAAAATTTAATTTTGACGGGGGGAAGTATTATATAGCTGCATTCCTATGTCAACAGGCTGTTGAAAAGGCATTAAAAGCATTGTTTTTACATGAAAAAAAAGGCGAAATTCCCCAATCTCACTCACTTGTGTACCTTGCATCAAACACTAATGTTGCTCAAGACTATATGTCATTTCTTAAAGAATTAACACCAAAATTCATTGATACACGATATCCCGATGCTTCTGTTGATCTACCAGCCAACATTTATGACAAAGAAAACACACAAAGATTGCTCGAAAAAAGCATGGAGGTTCTGCAATGGATAAAGAGCCAGATGAAGTAAATGAATTTGTAAAAAAACTTCATGACAAATTCAGACCTGAAGAGATAATATTATTTGGAAGTCGCGCAAAAGGTACTGAATGGAAGAGAAGTGATTATGATTTTATAATTGTTTCAAAAGGTTTTGAGGGCATGCACTGGCTAAACAGGATATCTGAAATAGTGAAATTGTGGGAGCCAATGGTTGATATTGATGTTTTACCCTATACACCAAAAGAATTTGAAGACAAGAAAAAGAATTCATCAACTGTGAGGACTGCATTGAAAGAGGGCAAAAAGCTGGCTATGGTTTCTGATTGATAATTGTTAAGTGATATACAAGATACTCATTTGGTTCTCAAAACTCAAGATTTAGCATTAATACAAATCTTAATATACCCTGCACTCTATCTTACAAAAACATTTACCTTTTCCCTGAACTCATCTAGTGAAATATGCTTGTCAATATATGCCTTTACATCTTTAGAATCAACCTCAGTAAAATAGCTTATATCTCCTGTCTGATGAACCAGTCTGTATTTTGCATCAGGGAAATGCTCAAGGGCTGACCCAAACATGTAAAAATTCGCAAGCAAAACATCTTCCTCATGTTTTACAGGCATAGAATATATTATATTGGCCGTATTATCAGTATAATGGACTTGTGCATCAATTCCTGCAAAAGCAAGGCTCTCTTCAAGGGAAATTTCTTTTGCCATGTAGTTTTCTGTGGGTGAGCAGGCAGTAAGTAAGAGCAGTACAAGAAAAAATATTTTATAAGTCAAATTCCTCACCCCCATTATATTCAACTGAAGGGTTTGAATACTTTACTAGTTTTACATTATCACTTCTCCAGATTTTCCAGCCTGCGTCAATTTCCTTTATTGCAACATCCCCCACTTTGTTTCCATATTCATCATGGGGAACCCAGTAAGTCTTTCCATCTGAATCTAACTTTTTCCAGTAATCAATTTTTGACTCCTCTTTAGTCTTCCCTTTCTCATCAGTATAACTAAGCACGTTTCCCTTCCCGAACCTTGTCATAAATACATTGGGAGTATATGAGCCGTGTCCTTGGCCATGTCTTACTTCACCGCCCCAGCTGCCTTCAAGAATCTTTTTTTGTGTTTTGGGTATGGCAGTAACCATTTTTTCAGTAACCTCCCCGTAAGTCTCGAGGGCCTTTCCCACAATAGGGATTTTCTCCCCACCCTTTTTTGCCAATTTTGACATTGCATAAAGCCCTTTTGCAAGATTTCCCGAAGAGCCCTTAATTGAAGAAAGCTCGTTTATATCCTGCTTGCTCTGTTTTGCCTCATCAATATTTTCCTTAACTTCAAGAACAAGATTTAATTTGCCTCCAAAATTACTTTTCTTATAAGCACTTGAAAAAAATGAGGCAAGGTTATGCGAGGCCTTTAATTTTTCCAGCATTTCCCCTGAAGCCTTTTTTGCATTCTTAGCAGCGAGCTCCTGACCCTCATAAAGCCTTTCTTCTTCCAAAAAACCCCGAGAAACATTAATTTTGGTTAAATTGTCAACAAGCCCTGACATTTTTGTATGCCCTCTTACAACTTCCCCATCAATACTGCCAATACTGTACTCCTGGATTTTGTAAATATCATTAAAAGTGAGGTTCTCCACCTTTTTAGTATTATTTGAAGAGTTAAACAACCCTAAATCATTTACTCCCTTCTCATTTTCCCTAGTCTTATCCTTTGCAATATCCCCTTTAGTATCAGTATGCTTCCCGGAATCCTCATCAATATTTTCACTAGTCTCACCAGTTTCCTTGCTGATATCAACAATCTTCCCACCATTTAGGGCCTTTAAAACTTCAAGTGCCTTTCCCCTCGCTTCATTATAATCATACCCACCGGTATAAATTGACACCCCTAGGTACTCATCAGGATATTTTTCATTTGGTGACTCAATATAAAACTTAAAAGAATTCTCCTCAGGAACAATCACAACCCCTTCATTTATAAACGCCTCCTCGCAAAATTCAGACCACAAAACATCTCCAAACTCCTCTTCTTCATACATTTCGCTTGCGCTTCTCTCCTTCACCCACTCCTGCAGGTACTCTTCATCTGAAGTATAATGAAAATTTACTGAGCCGTCTTTTTTATCACCGTTCCAGCTGCATTCATAATCACAATTAATGTTATAATCCTCCGGCAGCTCATCTATAAACACTTTGCATGCCTTCTCAAGATACTTGTCATTATCAAATATGCAGTCATATGCCCCCCCAAATGGTAATGAGAACAAAACCATAGCTGTAATAAAAATTGCCCTTAACATTCTGATAAGCCTTTTTTAATTTTTACAAAAACTAAAGTTTAAATAATTTACTTTTGATGGTAAAATCAACTTATGAGCAAGTAAATAGGCACTTGAGTTTACAGTGTTGAGGAGAATTAAAAACTGTACTGATTAGGCTGACGCCGGTATTGGACAAGTATATTTAATCCTTCAGCTGAAGTATTAAACAATTTTGATTTTAAGCTATTTGCAAAAATTTATTAATTAAAAAAATACAAAACTATTTATGAAGATTTTAAGGGTAATTGACTCATTGAATGATACAGAGGCTGCCAGGCAGGCATACAGAATAAGTAAGGAGCTGGAGAAAAACAGGATAGAATCCCCAATATTCACGACTGCATCTTTTGGGGAAGATGAATGGGTCAATGTAAAAGAATTCAAGGCAAAATTATCTTTTTTGGGTTTAGCACCTGGCATGAAAAAGGCCATCATTGAAGAGCAGCCGGATATTATCCATGCACATAACTTGACATACCAGACAGAGCTTGCCAGAAAGTGCGCGAAAAAACTTAATATCCCCCTGGTTATAAGCAGCCATGGGAGCTTTTTTAAAAACCATATTGCAACTTTGTTTAGAAAAGCAATAAGGGATGCCTCTGCTGTAATAGTCTCTTCAGAAACAGAATACAATTTGGCAATTGAATATGCTGATAAGCTCCATGTTATTCCAAATGGCCTGGATGTGGATGAGTATATAAGGATGAAAAAAATTAGCAAACACTTAAGGATTCTTACAGGAACTGATGACCTGGAGGAGATATTTGAGTCACTGAAAGGTATGGATGCGGAATTAAGGATAATGGGAGAGTCTGTTATGGAATTAAGGGATGATAAACTTAAGGTGAGCTTTACAAGCGAAGAGATTAAGCAGGAATTAAGTAATGCTGATGTGTTTATTTCAAAAAACCACATTATAGAAGCAGGGGCAGCAGGCGTGCCTGTTATTACAAAGGATTGCTGGTTGGCAAGGGAGATTATTGATAATGGAATAACAGGGTATATTTTAGATGATTTCAGTGATTTGAAAAAATACATTACAAAAACTAAGAAAATGGGCGAGAGACTGCATGAGAAAGTAAGGGAAAAGTTTGACTGGGAAGAAGTGATGATGGACTATGAGAGGCTTTATGCAAAAATTAAAGGTTTATAATTCAATAATCTTTTAAATAAAACTGTTTCTGCGTTATTGTATGCATATATGTTACAGACCCCTTTGTCTTAAAGAGTATAAATCCTCATATTTTACGAAGTAATCTTTTCAACTAATTTTCTTTTAGGCCAGTACAATATATCCATTACCCCTGACAACTGGAATTTAACAAGATAAAGTGGATAAGAACATTCTATATTTGTTCGTTGAATC
>JBNJGV010000010.1:0-12863 GCA_051819785.1 Nanobdellota archaeon
CAACTCCCGCCGGAGGCTTTTTCTTAAAGTGAATCTAGAGATTTAGACAAATATTTTGCGACAAAAAAATGAGAAAAAATATAGTAAAAATAAAAAAATAAAGTTAATACTTCATATTTTTACTAACCTTAAATTTAAGTGACTTTTTAGCTGGGATCTTAATCTTATCACCAGTCTGAGGATTTACACCAGTTCTTGCTTTCGACTTGACCATTTTAAATGTGCCAAAACCAACCAATTGTACTGGTTCCTTCTTTGCCTTTTTAGCTACAGTCTTAAGAGTAGCATTCAGTGCCCTTTCAGCGTCAGCTTTTGTAAGGTTAGATTCCTTTGCAACCGCTTCTACTAGTTGTGCTTTATTCATTTTATCCCCCCTTTAGGTTTTTATAGAATATGCTAGGATTCAATGATTTAAATATTTTATGATATAAATACCTCAATCAACAATGAAAATGGGATATCTGGACTGATATATTTTTATATTAGCGGTTTTTATGCAAAATAAATGGATAAAGTTATTCAACAAGCGGATGAGATTTTCAAAAGGAATTACTTTCCAAAAATAAATTTTGGGAGATGCATATTTCTTAGTTGGTACTGTGAGAGGGCCACATGCAAATTCTGCTTCAGGTCAACCATTAAACATAAAATAAAACATGCCTCATCTGCTAAGCGATCTATCCCATCAGTACTATGCGACGCAGTTATTGGAAAATGCATGGGCTGGCCGATTGAGTTTCTCACAGGAGGCTATGGGATATTTTCTTTTGAAGAAATCCTTGATATCACAAAAAAAGTTTCAGAAATATACGGGCATAAGATATGGATGAACCTCGGTGCAATGTCAAAAGATGAGCTTGAAGCGCTAAAGCCGTATGTAGAAGGTGTCTGCGCATCTATTGAAACTCCCGAAAAAAACCGACATGATTATTTATGTCCTGACAAGCCAATTGAGCCATACGAAGAAATGCTAAAAACCGCAAAAGAAATGGGTTTTAAAACAAGCATAACAATTGTTGTTGGCCTTGAAGAAAAAAAAGAAGATATCGAAATTTTATTTGATTTTATTGAAAAGCATAAACTTGACAGGATTACATTTTATGCTCTTAAGCCAGTCCAGGGCTCTCCTTTCAAAGAAAGCCCAGATAAAGAATATTATGCGTGGTGGGTTGCAAAGACAAGAAAAAGATTCCCTAAGCTGCATATTGTTGCAGGGCTCACTCCAAGAAATCCTGATTATACCAATCTTGTTGTCAGGGCTGGCGCGAATACATTGACTAAATTCCCTGTCTTAAAAAAATTCAATACAGAGAAAACAAAACTTATTGAAGATATGATTAATCAAGAAGGAAGAGAATTGATAGGGCACTTAAATACTCTCCCTGATATTGATTTTTATGCTGAAGTTGATAAGCTTAGTTTTGAGCCTGAGCTAAAAGAACAGATTAAAGAAAAAATCAGCCAATATCTAAGAAAGATTTCATAATTAAATTCTATGCGAAGATATACATATCCAGATATGATTAATTATGCATTTAGGAAATCCTGTTAACTAGCTTAGAAAAGCTTTGCCTTTTTTATCCTTAATCATTCTTCTCTTAAGGCATCCACTGGCTTAAGTTTTGCAGCCTGCAAAGAAGGAAGTAAGCCTGAGAGCGCCCCAACAACAAAAGCAAACATAAGACAGCCCACTATTAACCATAAAGGAAAAAAGGGCTTTAATAAGCCGTAACCTGCTTGTTTTGCAATATTTCCCCCGAGCATAGCCACTAAATAACCTGCAACAATCCCCAAAATTCCGCCTAACAAGCCCAGTAGTCCGGATTCACCCATAAATATTGCAGCAATATATGAATTCCTGGCGCCAAGAGCTTTCATCACACCTATTTCTTTAGTTCTTTCCATAACAGAAGTGTACATTGTGTTTGCAATATTCACGGCAGCTACAAAAACAGATATTGCGGCAATCGCAACAAGTATGCCATTAAGCAGCGCAATAATATTATTAAACGCTTCAAGCTGGCTTTCAAGAGTAGTAATTGAAAAATCTTCCTGGCCTTCATCCTGGTCATTAAACTTCATTAGTTTTTCTTTAAGGTAATCTGCAAGCTCACTTGGATTCTCACCCTTTTCAGCCTTCAGATAAATCATCTGGTACTTATTTTTCATATCAAATAACTCCTCTGCATCCTGCAGGCTTACGATTACATTTGAATCATCCTGTGGATTGCCAAGAGGCTCATAAAAACCAACGATATCAAATTCTTTTCCATTAACAATAATCTCATCTCCAAGTTCCAATGGTTTCTCAAAGATTTTTTTAGCAACACGATAATTATGCCCAAGAACAGCGTCGCCTTTTGAATCCTTACCAAGATTCCTTCCAAATTCAATCTCAAAGCCTGCGAAAACACTCTGGGCAAATTTAATCTCATCAGATTTTGTAGTCATGCCTGTAACGAAAACAAATTTACCTGAATCATCATCCTCATCACGCTTAACTTCACCATATGTCATAATAAAGGGTGTTGCGTCAACAACCCCGTTTTGCTTACGCAAAAAATCAAGTTGGTCATCGTCTAAAGCATTGCTGGTACTGCCTGGTGGACCTGAACCGCGCGGCTGGACTATTAAATTTTGCGTACCCATATCCTCAGAAACATCATTTACATACTTAGTTAATCCCTGGCCAAAACTCAACAACGCAAAGATTGCCATTACCCCCATCATAATAGAAATTACTGTCAAACTACTCCTTGTAAGACTCATAAAAACATTTTTCGAAACGTAATTGGCTATATCTTTAATCATATTGTATCATTTCTTCTTTCTTAATGCTTCAACAGGATGCAGCCTTGAAGCTTTATAAGCAGGTATTGTTCCAAATAAACTTCCAATAAAAAATGAGCCCGCGACACTTCCTAAAAAAAGTAAAGGACTTACTTGGGCTGAAATTTCAAAAGTATCTCCAAGAAAATTTTGAAGAGCCATAGCACCAGCAATAGATATAATTGCCCCAAATGTCGCTCCAAGCAAACCGCCTATGCCACCCAATAATCCGGATTCAACAAAAAAGAGAGTAAAAACAGCATCATTTCTTGCGCCTATCCCCTTCATGATGCCTATTTCTCTTGTCCTTTCTGTAACAGACATAAACATAGTATTCATTATACCTATCCCGCCTACAAGTATGGAAATTGCAGCAATTATATAAACAAATAAAGTGACCGCTCCAAGAGTTGAATTGACCTCATCAAGAACATCTTCAGGGCTCTGGACACTGAAATCCTCTTGCCCCTTATCAACATCTCTTTCCTTTCTCATCAATTTTTCAACATCCTCTTTAATATGGATAATATCATCTTCATCGGAAACTTTCAAAGCAAGAACATCAAGTTCATCCTTAGTAAGGTTAAAAATGTCTCTCATATTTTCCTCACCAACATAAACTGCCCCATCAAAAACAGGATTGCCTTGCTTTTCGAGCACACCGACAACTTCAAATGTTTTATCCTGAAGGCTGAACTTGGAATCAGGAGTTATATCTTTTCCGAAGAATTCCTCAAGATCCCCCAGTGTAGAGCCAACCATAATCTTTTTATTATCTCCCTGGTCAAGAATTCTCCCTTCTGCAGCCTTAAGGTTAAATGTCTCCTCAACAAGCCTTAATTCATCAGAATCATCAAGAGGCATGCTTACCGCATAACCAAAGCGTATCTTTTCATTAAACCCATATTTAGCCGGCTCAACAAGACGTCCGGCAGCCGATTCAACTCCTGCAATATCCTTTATTTTTTCAAGATTTTCTTTAGTCAGGGGTTCATTAACCCCTGTACCAGGCGGGCCGAAACCACCTTCTGCTGTTACAGTGATCTTATCTGTGCCAAGACTTCCAAATATTCCACTAATAGCTGCCTGCAAACCTTGCCCCAAACCAACGAGAGCAACAACACTAGTAATACCTATAATTATTCCCAGAAGAGTAAGCCAGCTTCTGAGTTTCCTTCTCCTGATGTTCTTGCAGGAAATCTTGACATAGTCAGATATCATCTTAAAAAGATACTACCTTTTCTTTTTCCTTAGCAATCTGTACATTATGAAAAGCGCTACAACAAGTATAAGGACAAACCATATCACCAAAGCATTGTTACTATCCTGCATACCTAATTTTTCGGCCTTTTCAGCTGTCATTATCTGCAATTCAAGTTCCTTGCTAGCTGTGTACTTGTTATTATTTGCATCCATGTACTCATAATACACAGGTAAAAGTATTTTTTCCTTTTGTGTAGGTTTAACATAAACATCATAATCCGCTAATTCATAGTCATCTGAATCTATATTGCCTAAATAGACTTCCTTAGAAGACAAGCTTTCAAAAGCAGTTGTGGGCTTAAGAGTTGCTGTTAGGAATTTCACATCAGTCAACCCCTTATTTGTAAATCTTACGGAAACCTCACCACTTGAACCGGGTTTGAATCCACCATCCTGGTCCAATGTAAGCCCTAGCTCAGGTTCAGAATTCACCACTAAACCAATAAGCTCATTCTTTTCATACTTATTATTCAGCTCATCATAATATTCTATCAACAAAGGGATTTTATAGACTTTTGAAGCAGCTGTAGGATAAACCCGTACATCATAGTTCAAAATTGTTTTATCACCTGATTCAAGCATATTTACTTTTTTTTGTGTACCTGTATTAATGGGTGCGAAGGGTAAACTATCAAGTTGCTTCGTCCCAAAACTTTCAAGTGTCAAATCTAGTTTAAACTTTATATTTTTTAACAAAGAGTCTGCTGCATTCTCAGCAGTTATAGATATTCTAACATCTTCACCTGGACTTGCAGGTGAAGGTTCAGTTGATATTGATGATATTCCAAGATTTGCATCAAAGGTCTGGATATTCAGATTAAATTCATAATTTGTCCAATCTTCATTTCCAGTTTTAGCCCTGACCTTTAAAGTATTTGGCCCTTCAACCGGATTATTAGCCACCCTGAGCTTATATTTAAGCATATATGCCCTGTCATCTTTTTGAAAAGAGCTAAGTGAATTAATCTCTTTCAAATGACTATCTCCAGGGTCAAGCGAGAATGGATAAGAGGGAATAAATTCAATCTGTATATCATCCAGACTGCTATCACCTAAATTCTCAATTTTTAATCTTACATCAACATAATCTCCTGGTTCAACAGGGTCAGGCTGCTGGTTAACTAGACTTAATTTCAGTGCCCCATCTGTTATCCTATCCGCACCATGTGCAGATTGTAAAAATATTACCAATAAAAGAAGCATTGGTAAAAACTTAATAATTCTCATTTTTTAATCACCTTTTTTGATTTCTTTGATTTATTATATTCAATCATACCATCCATCAGTTTCTCAACACGCTTTGCTTCTTTTGCAAGATCCATATCATGAGTCACCATCACAACAGTTTTTTTTTGCTCCTTGTTGAGCTTTTTTAAGAACTCGAGCACATTTGTGCCAGTCTTTGAATCAAGGTTGCCTGTTGGTTCATCAGCTAAAATCACATCAGGGTCATTTGAAAGGGCTCTTGCAATAGCAACTCTTTGTTGTTGTCCACCAGAAAGCTCTGTTGGCCGATGGTTCAGGCGGTCCCCCAAATCTACCATTTTGAGAAGCTCAGTTGCCCGCTCTAATCTTTTATCCTCACTAATGCCCTGGAAAGTCATTGGAAGCATTACATTCTCAATAGCTGTAAGAGTGTTTATCAGATTAAATTGCTGGAAAATAAATCCTATCTTTTTTCCTCTAATCTGAGCAAGGTCACTTTCTGTAAGCTTTGTAATGTCTTTTCCTTCAAGATAAATCTTTCCTTTGGAAGGAAAGTCCAATACACCAATCATATTCATAGCAGTAGATTTACCTGAACCAGAGGGGCCTATGATAGATACAAATTCTCCTTTTTTAACAACAAAATCAAGACCCCTGAGAGCAGGAACTTCTACCTTACCCATTGAATAGATTTTCCAGACATTCTCTAGCTTTATGATTTCATCAGTCATTTCGCACCTCTTTTAGTTTAGAGATAAGATCAGTAAATATCTGATCCATTACTTTTATCTGTTCATAATAATTCTCAATAATCTTTAATTTTTTTTTTGAAGGCTCAGAAAGCTTAGAATCCTTATAGCGGTCAAGTATTTTTGGGATTTCATTTTTCGCAGGGTTTATTTCAGCCTCATAGCCTTTCTCGATTTTCTTTTCCATCAATTTGAAAAGGTCCTTTTCCATATAATAAAAGATTCGCTTGCTTCCTGGTTTCTTGATTTTGGTGATCATTGAAAGGCCTTCAAGAAAGCGGGTTTTAGTGGAAACAGAGCCCAGGCTATAACCCGTTTTTTCAGCTAGTTTTTCTATTGATACTTCCTCAGGTTCAGTATAAAGAATAGCAATTATCTTGCTGCTGAGAGTATCAAGTCCAAAATTTTTGAAAACTCTCTGGGAAAACCCTAGTATTTCATCATCAAGCTTTGTCATTTTAATGGTACACTTTTTTGGAATTTTTAATACTTTCTAAAAATAGAAAGATTTCTTTAAAAATTTAATGTATTTGTGCTATATCCTGAGAAAAAATTAATAAAAAAACATAAACCATCTAAAAAAATGAAAAAAGAAAAATCTTGTGGGGCAATAGTTATTTCTCGCTCTGGCAAAAAAATCTACTATTTGCTGGTTAAACACAATGACGGGCATTGGGATTTTCCTAAGGGTCATGTTGAAGGCTCAGAAAGTGAAAAAGAAACCGCTTTAAGAGAAATCAAAGAAGAGACAGGGCTTAATGTTGAAATTCTTGACAGCTTCCGTAATAAATTGTCTTATTACCCAAAAAAAGATGTTTTAAAATATGTTATTTTTTTTATTGCAAAAAGCAATACTCAAAAGATTGCTTTGCAAAAAGAAGAGTTGAGTAACTATAAATGGCATGAGTATAAAGATGCAAGAAATCTCTTAACTTATGAAAATGCAAAAGAATTGCTTGACAAGGCTGATATTTTTATTAAGTCAAGAGACAAATTTAGTAAAAGGAATTCTAATCAACCTTAATTTATTGCAAAAATTTTTAAATATTATATTTTTTTTGAAGTTGAAATGGCAGGAATCAGAGGAAAAAAGAAAAAGAAACCCCTAATAGGAAGTAATTCTATGATAGGTATTTTTATTATCGTCTTGATGGTAGGAAGCGGAATGGGCCTTATGCTAGGAAGGAGCCCTTCTTCTACTAATGCAGCCGAGTACAATGGGTATACCTTTAAAAGAGATGGTGCCTATTGGTCTACTGATTATAATGGTAACAAAATAAGTTTCAGATATCTACCTAGTTCAGTTGAAAATATTAGTATCCAGAAAAGCACAACAAATACAATCAAGAGTTCTCAAGGCTTTTTTATAACATTTGACCCAGATGATACACATATAGAAAGCTTAGAAGTTGCAAGGCTTCAGATGGAAAGGACGTTTGGGCAAAAACTTGGAAAATATGTAGGAGTAGGGGTTACTCAGAACACCTCCAGTTACAATAAATTTCCTAAGATTACATGCTCTAATGCAACATCAAAAATACCAGTTATTTATATGAAAAGCTCAAGCGATACAAACATCGATTTTGCTGATAATTGTCTGAAAATTAACTTCGCAAGCCCTGCTGAAGTTTTTGCACTAAAAGACAGATTGATCTATTCTGTAACAGGTATAATCAAAAATGGATGAAATCAATCAAACTGAAGATGAGAATAAGTCTTGCTCTCAAAACAAAGTGCCTTCTAAAAAAGAGCTCCAGGAAAAAAAGAAAAGAGAGAAGAAAGGCTTAATTTTTGTGATAGCATTTATTATTGTGATAATAATTGGTGTTCTTGCAGCCATATATATCCCTAAGTTCATTCAAGATTCTAAGCCAAAGGCGCAAGAATTTTACACTTACAAGGGTTTTGAGTTTACAAAAATCCAGGGGACCTGGTATACTTATGGGTACAGGGATGATAAAGAATTTCGCATAACATTGAGAAGAGGACCAAAAGAACTTGAAACTATTCCAGTTTCAGGTGATCTTCTTGATTTCAGAAGCTCCAACGATTTTTACTACATTACTTTTGACCCACGAGAAGAAAACCATGACAAATATGTGACAATGGCAATGGCAGAGTTAACATCTAACATGAGAATGCATTTTAGCAAAAATTTTACTGCTGCTTGTGCAGTTGACGCGCCAGTATGCAACAAAAGCAACACTTCGATAATTACTTGCAATAATACGGAAAAACCAGTCATTTACCTTAAACGTGAATCAGGTTCGAGTATTAGTGTAAATGAGAATTGCGCAATTATAAAAGGCAAGGGCAAGGAATTAGTGGATTCAGCAGATAGGTTATTATATGGAATGTATGGTATAATGCAGAATGAATGACCATTATTTTTCATCAAAACAAAGCTCTAAGGAAGTTCTGACTAAAATACGCCAGGAAGTTTTAGGAAATCAAATAGAGCTAGAAAGTTCTTCAGGAGTATTCTCATGCAAAAAAATAGATAAGGGTAGTTTAGTTTTAATAAATAATTGCATCATAAGAGATAAAGATAGAGTCCTTGATTTAGGATGCGCTTATGGCGCAGTGGGCATATCCCTTGCTTTGGCTTATGATATAAAAATGATAATGACCGATATTAACAATAGAGCAGTTAAGCTAGCAAGAAAGAATGCTAAAAAAAATGGATTAAAAGATATTAAGATTTTGCAAGGCGATGGATTCGAAAAAGTGGAAGGGCTCTTTGATACCATATTGCTGAATCCTCCTCAATCTGCGGGTAAAGATGTTTGTGAATCATTAATAGAGCAATCCAGAAAATTTCTAAAAGAGGGGGGAACGCTCCAAGTTGTAATTAGAAAAAATAAGGGCGGCAAAAGCTTAAGCAGCTTTATGCGGAACGCTTTTGGAAACTTAGAAGTGCTTGCAAAATCATCAGGATACTGGGTTTATTGCAGCGTCAATTATCATAAGGAGTAATTTCGATTAATTTTTGGCTTTCGACAGTAACAAACCTAATAGAAAGCCCCATCTGGATTAAAGAAGATATTAAAGCCATATGTTCTTTGCCATTTCCTGAATCTATATTTACTGCAACCTCAAAGTCAGAAATCTTTAGTTTATTTTTTATTTTTTCTATTATATCCTTGGTTTTTGCATCTGTGTTTACTACTATATTCTCTGCTTGTTTTGGGCTTCGGAATTTTTCTTTCCCAAATTCATTTGTAATAATGAATATTTTTTCCCATTCCCCAGCTTTTATAATATCCATTACTTTCATCCAGGTTCCTTTTCCGGTGGAAAGACAACATATCAATGACGTCATAGCCTGAAACAAAAAAGAGTTTATTTTTATGTTTTGTGTAAAAATAATTGTGTTTTTTACAATACTTTTTGCAAAAGATTTAGTTTGTCAAAATTTTATAATCTACCCCTTACTTTTATGGTAGGTTTTGATTAATTGGAACATACTTATAAGAACCAACATAAAATTAAGTATTATAAATAATGTAATTCCTTCAATAGCCGAATAAATAAAAAGAAGAAGTGAAGCAGCCATATATAACAAAATAAAAGAGTAATGGTCTCTAGCCAGCTTATCACTTGCCTCCAATATAAAATTTACTCCAAGAAGGACTACTCCTGCTACTCCTATGCTGGTTATCCAAAAACTCATAAAGTTTTTCTGAACAGTTTATTATTTAATTTTTTTGTTTTAGATAAAGCAACTTAGATGCCCATAGCATACCTTCATCTGATACATAATGAGGCCTTTTATAGAGACTTCCGTCGGGCTCAAGAATCTCAGGAAATGTCTTATGCCTTTGAATAATATCTTCATATAAATTAATATATTCATCTAATTGATTCTTTGCAAATTTTTTTATAAAGTCAAGATAACATAAACCAAGATGAAGCCATATAGTGTTAGTTTCATAATCATCCAGCAGTATATTTAAAGGGAAAATCAACTTTGTATTTTTTTTGTCAATAGTATACTTTAATGGATAAGGCTTATCAAGCCCTACCTTTTGTAGTGTCCTGATAACTGAATCTGCCATTTTTTGGTCTGAAAATATTTCACACCAGAACGGATATACTTGAGCATCTCCTGCTATGTATTTTTCCCCTGAAAGATCATCTAAGAAAAAATCACCCTGCCAGAAATTCTTAAAAATATTTTTCTTTATTTCAAAATCCTTGAAGGGGTTGTTTAAACCAAGTAAATTAAGTTCATTTGAAAGCATCGCAAGCATGCAATTATCATAACAGGAAGACTTCCTTTTCGCATTGTCTTTTATAGATGAAAAATATTTATCTTTTCTTACTAACCCGGGTTTTGGGTCAAAAACAATATTGAAATATTCGATTGCCTTTTTTTCAAGAAAATCCTTGTATTTTTTTGTTAAATCTTTGCCACCTGCAACCCTTATACTTTTAAGCAAAAGAGGCAAACTATCCGGACTATAATCAAATATCTGGATTGGCTTTTCTTCAGGCGTTATTGTTGTTGCAATTATATTCTCTTTTGAAAATATTTCAAGGGCGTAATCCAGTGTGTTTAGTACTTCTTTTTTATAGCCTATAGCAACAAGCGCTTCAGCACAGAAACCAAAATCCCTTGTATAAAATTGTGAAAAATGACCAAGACTTGTCTGGAAAAACTTTTTGTTAAAACAGCGTTTTGTTATTTCAGAACATATCTGTTCAGAAGTTCCGCTTAATTGCTTAAACCCATTTTTATTGACTTTGCGCGCTCTTTTATAGATTCTTAGAGCTTCTTTCACATGATCTATATTAATCATATATTGCCAACTAAGAACCGCTTATTTAAAGTTTATGCAAAGCTTTATATATCTGCAAATCTGCCAAAATATCCCGGGGTAAACGTGGTTAAATATATAATTGTAACAGGTGGAGTTCTGTCGGGTTTAGGCAAAGGTATCGTAACAGCTTCTATAGGGAACCTTCTAAAAGGGCAGGGTTATAAGGTGAGCCCGGTAAAAATAGACCCTTATATTAATATTGATGCCGGGACAATGCGCCCTACAGAGCATGGTGAAGTGTGGGTAACCCCGGATGGCGGTGAAACTGATCAGGACCTCGGTAATTATGAGCGATTTATGGATATTGAAATTTCTAAAGACAATAATCTTACTACCGGTAAAATATATTCTTCAGTTATACAAAAGGAGCGTAATCTTGAATACAAGGGTAAATGTGTACAAGTAATCCCTCATATACCTATCGAAATAAAAGATAAATTAGAAGCAATATCAATACGCGACAAATCAGACTTTGTTTTAATAGAATTGGGAGGGGTTGTTGGCGACTATGAAAACCTTGTTTATCTGGAAGCGATGAGAAGGCTAAAACTTGAAAAAAATGATATTGTTTTTGTGCATACAGTATATTTACCCGTGCCGGGAAACCTTGGTGAAATGAAAACAAAACCTGCCCAGCACTCAATAAGGGAGCTTAATTCTGCTGGAATTCAGCCCGACTTTATAATATGTAGAGGCCCTCAGGCTGTTGATGAAGTAAGACGCAAAAAGATCTCTTTATCATGCAATGTCCCTTTTGAAAGTGTTTTTAGTTCACAAGATATTTCTAACATCTATGAAATCCCGCTTATACTTGAAAATCAAGGTCTTGCATCTAAAATTTTAGAAAAAATAAACCTGGATTACAAAACAGGCAATATGCAAAAATGGCAAGATATAGTTTCAAAAGCAAACTCGGCGAAAGAATCAGTGAAAATAGGTATAGTCGGAAAGTATTTTGATATTGGAAGTTTTAATCTTGAAGACTCTTATATCTCTGTTATTGAATCTATTAAACATGCTTCATGGAACCAGGGGCTAAAACCTGAAATATCCTGGCTGGATTCTAAAGATTTTGAAAATGGAGATTGTAACGAAATTGATTCCTATGACGGAATAATTGTTCCGGGAGGCTTTGGAAAGACCGGTGTAGAGGGCAAGATCAATGCTATAAAATATGCCAGATTAAATAATATCCCATATCTCGGGCTATGTTATGGTATGCAGTTAGCAGTTGTTGAATTTGCACGAAATGTTTGCGGCCTTGACATGGCTCATTCTACAGAGGTTGTTGATAACTGTGAATGCCCGGTAATTGACATAATGGATGAACAAAAAAGCAAGATTCTAAATAATGATTATGGAGCGACTATGAGGCTTGGTAGTTACCCTGCAGAATTAAAAGAAGACACAAAAGTTCAAAAATTGTATGAAAAGGAAAAGGTATGGGAAAGACATAGGCACAGATATGAAGTAAATAACAACTATATAAAAATTCTGCAGGATAATGGATTGGTTTTTTCAGGATTTAGCCCAGATAGAAGCCTTATGGAATTTATGGAACTTCCGAAACACAAGTTTTTTGTTGCAACTCAGGCACATCCCGAATTCTCATCTAGATTAACTAGGCCAAACCCTTTATTTAATGGGTTTATTAAGGCCTCAGCCAGCAAATAACAATTTTTCTTTTGCATTTATAGAGCTTATTAAAGTATAAAAATAAGTATAAAAATAAGTTATGATAATTTATTTTAATAAAGTATATAAATAAGTTTTAATTAAAGAATAAAAATAAACTTTTTAATAAGAGTATTAATAAGCCTAAACAAAGAGTAGGGACAAAAATAAGTATAAAAATAAGAAAAGTATATAAAATATGAAGAAAAATAAGTATATTTATAAGTTTTTAAATAAAGCCTTTAATTAATATATTAATAAGCACTTAACAAAGAATAAAAATAAACTTTTTAATAAGAGTATTAATAAGCCTAAACAA
>JBNJGV010000010.1:12963-35490 GCA_051819785.1 Nanobdellota archaeon
TATAAGTTTTTAAATAAAGCCTTTAATTAATATATTAATAAGCACTTAACAAAGAATAAAAATAAACTTTTTAATAAGAGTATTAATAAGCCTAAACAAGAAATAGGGACAAAAATAAGTATAAAAATAAGAAAAGTATAAAAAATATGAAGAAAAATAAGTATATTTATCAGCTACCAAATAAGCAAAAAAAACGAAATATTTATATATAAAAAGATTCATATAAATCATGTAATTAATTAAAGTATCCTAATAAGTATCAACAAATAAGATGGGAACGACTGAAATCAAACGAAAATTGTACAAAAGAGGTTCTTCTTACGAGACTACGATTCCTATGCCTTTATTGTTTGCAGTTGATAAAACCAAAAAAAACAATGTTGTCTTCAAATTCGAGCCAGAGACTAATAGATGGTATATAGAATTTGAAGAAGAATCAAAGGATGATTCAAAAAAGGAGGGTTCTGATGAAAAAGAATAATAAATTCACAGGACTAAGTAATATTATAAAAAAGCCTCATCATAGTAGTAATCATCCTGTAAGAGATCACCCGCACGAGAATATATCTACACATATTGCGAGTGTTATGTTCCTATCTATGCTGTTTTTATTCTCTGTAGGAATATTCTTTTTGTCTGAGCCATGTACGAACACTGCCTTTGCAATAGTTGACTTCAGTAATATTGACATCGACTTAGGTATTACTGAAAAAGCAAAAGAAATAACCTCTACCTTAATGAGGCAGGAACTTAGAGAGGAATTAATGATGATTGCTTATATTAGCTGGATATTAATAGTTGGAGCAGCTAATCTTTATTTTGTGGAAAAAGAGTATAAGCACTATCACAAGAAATAAACAATAACTTTTTGAATAATAATTTTTCTTTTAGGTTAAACAAAAAATACAAGCAAAACATTCATGACGCCAGTAAGATATAAAAATATTAAAGTTATAAAACTAGCAACATCAAGCAGATTATAAATCTGCTAAAATATTAATATAATTAAAAAAATGAATCCAGAAATATTTGTTGAGTTAAGTAAAATTTTAGCAATAACAGTTATTATTACAGGCATAATAAGATTTCTAAAACAACCAGCAATAATAGGTTACATATTAAGCGGCATAATTGCCGGGCCTGTTGTCCTTAACATAATTGATTCAACAGATACACTAACTGCATTTTCCCAAATAGGAGTTGCATTACTTTTGTTTTTTGTGGGCTTAAATCTTAATCCAAAAGTGATTAAGGATGTTGGTAAAATTTCATTAATAACAGGGCTAGGACAAGTAATATTTACCACATCAATAGGTTTTTTAATAACAAAATTACTGGGATTTTCAACAATAACATCCCTATACATTGGAATAGCACTATCCTTTAGCAGTACAATTATAATAATGAAATTACTTTCTGATAAAAAGGATTTAGAATCGTTATATGGAAGAATTTCTGTTGGATTTCTTATTATTCAAGACTTTATAGCAATATTTATTTTATTATTAATTTCATCTTTAAGCAATGGAACTGATTTAACATCAATGGCAATAGAAACCATCTTAAAAGGAGTCGGCGGAATTATTGTATTGTTCTTATTGACATTATATATTCTACCTAGGCTTACTAAAGTTATTGCAAAATCCCAGGAATTTCTATTGCTATTCTCAATTAGCTGGTGTTTCATAATTGCATCAGTATTTTATTACCTTAATTTTTCTATTGAAGCAGGAGCTTTGCTTGCAGGCATAACACTTTCAATGTCGCCTTATCATTTTGAAATCAGTTCAAAAATGAAGCCCTTAAGAGATTTCTTTTTGATATTATTTTTTATAATGCTTGGCTCACAAATGCTTTTTTCAAATATTCTACAGAATATTTGGATTATACTTGGACTTTCACTTTTTGTCTTACTCGGAAACCCAAATATTGTTATGATTTTAATGGGATTACTGGGTTATACTAAAAGAAACAGCTTCCTGGCAGGTTTAACAGTTGCCCAAATAAGTGAATTTTCCTTGATTGTCGTAGCAATGGGTGTTTCAGTAGGTCATGTTTCACAGGAAATATTATCGATTGTGACAGCAGTTGGTTTAATAACTTTTACAGGCTCTACATACATGATAATTTACTCAAATAAAATATATTCAAAACTTTCAAAATATCTTAGTTTTTTCGAACGAAAAGGAAAAAAAGTCGATGAGCACAAATATCATAAAGATAATGACCATGAAATAATTTTATTTGGATACAACAGGATAGGATTTGATGTATTAGAATCGTTAAAAAGAATAAAAAAGAAATTTCTGATTATAGATTATGATCCTGAAATTATAACAAAACTATCAAAGGAAGGTTATGATTGCAAATATGGTGATGCTAATGATTCAGAACTATTAGATGAAATAAACTATAATAAAGCAAAAATGATCATCTCAACAATCCCCATAATCGACACCAATCTACTTATTATAAACAAAGTACGGAATGTAAATAAAAAATGCGTTATATCGGTTGTATCTCATCAGATAAATGAAGCAGAAAGGCTTTATGAAGAAGGGGCAACCTATGTTATAATGCCTCACTTTTTAGGAGGAAAACACTTCTCCACAATGATAGAAAAGAACAAGCTAAGTATGAGTAAATTTTTAAGAGAAAAAATAGACCACATTGAGCATTTAAATCATAGAAAAAACCTAGGACACAAACATCCGACTCATGAGCATAAATAAAAGCCACAACATATGATAAACTAAAAGTATTGAAAGTTTTTAAAACAACCAAGAAAGATAGTGAGCATTTTGACTTGCCATGCAGTTACTTTTGACCTACAAAGACAGGTTTTTTTGACTTCTTATTATACTTTTTCATAGAATAGTTATCATATATATTAACTGAGAAACCTTTATGAAACCTCTTGACCATATTTTTTATCTGAATGTATCTTGTCGTAAAACTTGGCATACTTTTTATACAATTGTTCTTTTGGCATAGTATGTATAATAATAATAATAATAATAATAAATTAAATATTTATAATAATTTCGCTGTTGAGACTAGACAAGGTAATTCTAATCTTATATCCTTGTATTATGCAACTTAGAAAACAAAAATACCAGAAGCTTTTTTAGCTCCATCACTAAAACAATAGTTAATGTCACAAGGATTATCAACCCCCAATCTGCTAAACCCAGGGGAGATACTTTAAAGAGAGTTGAAAGCGGTGTGTATAACACGCCCAAAACCATCATCATACAGCCTAAAACTGCAAGTATAAGCCATTTATTATTATAAAAATTAGAAAACACACTCCTCGTTTCAGATTTGCAATTAAAAACATTAAACAACTGAAATATTATCAATGTTGTAAGGGCCATACTCCAGGCATAGTTCTCTGAACCAGCTGGCGAATAAAGACTTTTTTTGAAGATAAATATTGTTCCTATTGACATAACTGCGCCTGTAATTAGAATATCAAATACACCTTTCTTTTGTATAAAATTTTCTTTTTGTTTTCTGGGTTTTCTTTTCATAGTCCTGGGAGAGAGAGGCTCTACACCAAGGGCCAACGCCAAAAAGCTATCAGTTACAAGATTTATAAAAAGTAAGTGTATAGGTAATAGAAGGGGAATCGCCTGACCTGCGAGGCTAAAGCCAATTATTGTTCCTAAAAGAATGCTTAATACCTCTCCACTGTTTGAGCTTAGTAAGTACTTAATGAATTTTTTAATATTGTCATATATGCCTCTTCCTTCCTCAACAGCATTCACAATTGAAGAAAAATTATCATCAAGTAAAATCATATCAGAGGCTTCCTTGGATACATCTGTTCCAGTAATGCCCATTGAAACACCTATATCTGAACCCTTAAGAGCTGGCGCGTCATTAACCCCGTCTCCTGTCATTGCGACAACATGATTTGATTTTTTCAGAGCATTCACAATCCTTAGCTTATGTTCAGGTTGAACCCTTGCATAAACATCAACATGCTCGGCTGTGTATCTTAAGTCTTCTATTTTATCTATCTCGTCTCCTGATATCGCGTACTGGCCAATTCCCAGCTCTTTTGCTATAGCAATTGCAGTCTCTTTATGGTCGCCAGTTATCATCTTTACATTTATTCCAGCATCATGGCATTTTTTAATAGAAGATATAACCTCGTGCCTGGGCGGGTCCATCATTCCAACAAGACCTAAAAAAACAAGTTTTTCTTCATCCTTTTTATTATCCTTTTTTTTGTAAGCAACACCGAGAACCCTTAACGCTCTCTTCGCCATACCAGAATTCTTTTGTAAAATAGTATCTTTATCGTTTTGTGTAAGTTTTTTTGTTTTGCCTTTAACATAAATTTTTGTACATTTTTTTATTAAGATATCAGGAGCCCCTTTTGCAAATACATAGTTTGTGTTTTTGTACTTATTTATAGTACTCATCATCTTCCTTTCTGATTCAAAAGGATTTTCTTTGATTCTTGGCATCTCTTTTTCAGTTTTTTTCTTGTTTATATTCGCTTTTGCGCCAAGAACAGTAAGAGCGCCTTCAGTAGCATCGCCATTAATTTTCCAATGACTCTTTTTTTTGTATAAACCGGAATTATTGCATAATACTCCTGCCTTTAAGAAAAGCTCAAAATTTTTGATATCAACCTTTTTATCATCAATTGTAAATTCACCATGCGGCTCATAACCATGCCCAGATACCTCTATAAGTTGTTCATTTGTATAAATCTCTCTTACAGTCATCTCATTATAAGTTAAAGTCCCAGTTTTATCAGTACAAATCACATCCGTGCATCCAAGTGTCTCCACTGAAGGCAATTTTCTTATAAGGGCATTTTTCTTAACCATGCTTCTTACTCCAAGCGCAAGGCAAATTGTCACAACCACAGGAAGGCCTTCAGGAATAGCTGCAACAGCCAGTGAAAGCGCCATCATTAAAGCATCGAGTATAGAGCCATTATAGTTCAAAAGTGCCAAGAAAAAAACAACCACACAAATACCAAGGATACCAATCCCAAGGGTTTCTCCGAAATGAGCAAGCCTTTTTTGCAAAGGTGTCTGCAGGTTTTGGGTTCCTTGCACCATCTTTGCTATTTTTCCGATCTCTGTATTCATTCCAGTGTTAACTACTATTGCTTTTGCGCATCCCTTCGTAGCAATTGTGCCCGAAAAAACCATATTCACTTTATCTGCAAGCTGGGTTTTTCTTTTGAGTAATTTTTGAACCTTTGAAACACTTTTGCTTTCCCCTGTCAGCGCGGATTCGTCTGTCTTAAAATTGCTTGCCTCAATTATTCTTGCATCTGCAGGTATTTTATCTCCTGTTTCGAGATAGAGAATATCACCAGGCACAACACATTCAGTGTCAATCTTACATTTATTCCCTTCCCTGATAACAGTGCTTTTGACTGAAGCCATTTTTTTAAGGGCCTCAATGGATTTTTCAGCTTTTAATTCCTGAAAAAAACCAATTATTGCATTCAAAAGAAGTATGCCTATTATAACCCATCCATCAACACTACTACCCTTCTTAGCGCCCACTATAAAAGATACTATTGCAGCTATCAATAAAAGGACTACCAGAAAATCCTTGAATTGCTTCAAAAATAGATTCAGTGGAGAAATCTTATGTGAGTTTTTTATCTTATTATATCCAAATTCTTCAAGTCTCTTTCGACCCTCTCTTTTGGTCAGCCCTTCATCAGTCGAATCCAGGTTTTTAAAAACAGTCTCAATACTTTCAGCATGCCATGGCTCTGATCTATCTTTAATTCAACCCACCTCTTTTTCGATAAAATCCATAAAACGCCTTTATATGTTTTTTGGTCTTTCTAAGTTAGTATATTATATAAATTCATGCAATTTTTTTTGCAAAAGTTAAAAAACCAGTATGGCCCAACATCCTATACTTAGGCCTTAGTTTAAGTTCTTCTACTTCCCATTCACGTTCAATTGTTTCACAAGTTTTTAAGTATAGGAATTTGTCCTGGATTTCTGAAACAAACCTTTTAGTTTGTGTAAGGTTAGGGGAATAATTAACAATAAACCCGCCAGGTTTAAGTGATTTATGAGCAGCATCAATAGCTTCCCACGGCCTTGCTAAATCAAGGCTTACCAAATCCAGATTTTTTTCATCAATCCCCTGGCAAACATCCTTTACTTTTATTTTAATATTCTTTAAATCAGCATTTTCTATATTTGTCCTGGCAATATTTGCATGATCTTCTCTTATCTCATAACTATAAACCTGCTTTGCAATTGTTGCCATCATACATGAGAATCCACCTGAGCCGGTTCCAGCATCAGCTACTCTGCTATTTTTATTAATCCCGCAATTTACTATTATCGATGCTATATCTTTTGGAAGCATCACTTGAGCCCCTCTCTTTATTTTTGAGAATATATCTGTAAAATCAGCCTCAAATACATAAAGCTCTTTGCCTTTGTTTGTTAGAAGCTTTTCTCCTGGATTTGCTTTTTCAATTTCTTCTTTTCTTATATATCCCCATTTTGTATGCAAATCTTTCTCTTTGTAAAAGAATCTCTTGTTTTCATCTGTAACTAATACTTTCATTTTCTAGAACCCTAACTTTTCTTTTAATTTATTTCTTATACTCTGCAGTAAAGAAACCAATTCCTTTCTTTTTTTAATTAACCATATCCTAAATTTTAATATCCATGGCGTGTGGTTTTTCTCTTTTTGATAATATATAAAGGCCAAAAAAATAAGACATGCGAATAAAACCGGAATAATTACAAAGTAAAGGATAATTCCAAAAGTACTTGTTTTCTCGACTTTTTCCCCGGGTTTTTCAGGGGTGCTTGGCTGTTCTTCTTTGGGTTGCTTTTCTTTATCATCCTCACTTTTTGAAGTACTGTTTGTTCCCGGGTTTGTCTCTTTTTCTTCTTGCTTAGTTTTATTTTCGCTTTCGTTTTCTTTTACATCTATACATCTATTAAACTCAACAAATTCAACTGCTTTTTCATATTCATTTAAGTTCCCTTCAAT
This sequence comes from Nanobdellota archaeon, assembly GCA_051819785.1. GTDB lineage: Archaea > Nanobdellota > Nanobdellia > Woesearchaeales > DSVV01 > CAZBGG01. The sequence continues at coordinate 19,972 of JBNJGV010000010.1, forward strand.
CTTATAATCTCCCTCTTGTTTTGGTATAAATGTGACGTCACCGTTTGTGTCTGTCACAAACTCATCAATTTTTTCCCACTCGTTTCCCTCTAATTTATACAGTCTTATTGTAACCCCATCAAGTTTTTCACAAACCTCTTTTCCATTGATTATTTTGCCTTCATCCTTGCATGTTGCTCTTTCATAAAGGTCATAGGTTGATACTGTAACATTAGCATACAAGCAATTCCTATTGGGAATAATTATTGCCATTGAGTTAGTGTCATCAACATTACACTTGCCACAATCTTCGGGACAACTCTCGCAGTCTTCATACTCTGAATCACATTTTGGCTCGCCAGTCTCATCTGTATCCCCGCAATAGCCTATATCTAAAATAAAACTTTGCTTATCTGATAGACCTCCTTCATCTGTCACTTTGATTGTAATATTATGCCTTCCTTTATGAGAAAGCAAGGGAGTAAAGTTCAAAAGTCCAGTATATTTATTATTGCTTCCATTGAACATAAATTTTAACTCATCACCTGTCTCCAGCCATCTTTTATCAGATGAGAAAAAACCCACATATTGATCATCAGAACTTGCAGAGTTTTCATTATCCGGGTCTGTAGCAGTAAAAATCGCTTTAAAAGGCTCATGTAAATAACCACTCTTATCAGAAATTTCAGAAAGAGTTGGCGGGTCATTAGTGCCATTGACAGTAATAATAGATTCCGCGCTTGTAGATGATTCTCCATCGCTTATTGTAAATTCTACAATATTTTTTCCTACATCTTCATTTCTCGGAGCCCAGGCAACTCTTGATGAGGTACTGTTTATTTTGGTAAAATTAAATTCATTATTCACGCAGCTGAAACTAATATCGTCTCCATCAGCATCTCTTGCATCTATAGTAAATCTAAGAACGTTATCTTCCTCGATATATTGATCCCCAAGTTTAACAAATTCTGGCTCTGTGTTTGATTCTATAGTATCACTTCTCTCGCTTGAAGTAGTACTGTATCCTACAGTATCATTAGCCAGGCATTCATAATACAGGGTTTCTTCAGAATGCTCTTTCCAGTTTTCATTTATTGAATAAGAAAAACTTCCTTCACCTAAAGTAGTATTTTCCCATTGATTATAGTCTGAATCCTCAAATTTGTAGTGGCATTTTGGTAAGCCATTAAGATTACTTTCATTAAGCTCAAACTCAATTGAAAAATCAGTACTTGTTGATGACTTTAAATCTTCTGGGTTTGTATTCCAATTAATAAATTGTGGAGAAGCTGTGTCAACTGTAAATGAATTTATCCCGGTTGTGTTGCCATTAGTTCCGGTAGCTTTCCAATAATAAATTCCATCGTCTAAGATACTACAGTTATAATTTGAATTGGTTGTATTAAATTCTGAGCCACTTTCTGACAAATCACTACTTTGTCCTATTTTAATAGTATAGTTGATGGTCTCATTATCTGTAATATTCCATGATATAAGTGGGTCAGTCTTATTTATAACTGTTCCATTTTCAGGTGTTTCAGCTGATACAAAACAAACTAGCATAAAAAACATTACAAAAATACATAGTCCTTTGAAAGCTATTTCTTTCATATTTCCTCCAAAAGATTTGTTTCTTGTTTTTTATAATTCTCTTTAGTATCTTCAATATTTTTCTTGTCAATGCTAATGTTTTCAGCTTTTTCTTTAATCTTATTAAGTAGTTTATCATTATTATCTATATGGCCTTCGGGCAGTTTTTTTAACAAAATACCTTCATCAGTCACAGTATACATATAAAATGCAGAACCTTCTTTAATCTCAAGTGTTTGCCTAATATCTTTAGGAATAACTATTTGACCTCTTTTATCGCATTGTACTACTTTTGGATATTTTTTCATTTTTTCTGATATTCAGACAAAACATCTTATTATCAGTAATAAGTTAGCTAAAATCTGAGATTATTTCTGATATTCAGAAATTACAACATTTTAAATATAAAAAGTTTTCTTTTTTAGTAGCTTAAATAGTATACTAATGTTGCTATTTAACACACAAATATTTAAATAATAAAAATATAGGGAATTTATATGCAATCTAAAATGAAGTCCTTACCAAATTCAAAGCTAACGCATTACAGCATCACGCGCGAATGGGTCATAAGAAATTCTGTGAAAGATGTTCCATGCATGGAAAAATGCAAGTGTGATTGCAGGGATGCCTCTCTTAGCACTTATATTTGAAGCCAACCCATTTTGAAATGTATTTTTCTAAAAAATTGGGAAAAATATTTAATCTATAATTTGCTAACTTTCTCAAAATGATTCAAAGACCAGACTGGAACGAATATTTTATGAATATTGCAAGAGACATCTCACTAAGATGTACCTGCCTTTGTGTAAGGATAGGCGCTATAATTGTAAAAGATAAGAGAATTGTCTCAAGCGGTTATGTAGGAGCGCCAAGAAAAACCAAAGACTGTATGCAAAGGGGTAAATGCCTCCGGCGCGAATTAGGAATCCCCTCAGGACACAGGTATGAGCTATGCAGAAGTGTTCATGCTGAACAAAATGCCATAATTAACGCTGCAAGAGATGGCGCTAGCATAAACGGGGGAGATATGTATCTTTATGGAAAACGTATCTTAAACGATCAAGAAAAACTGATTGATGTTTTCCCATGCTTTATATGCAAAAAAATGATCATTAACTCAGGATTGAAAAATGTATTTGTAATGACTAATGACGGCATAAAAAAGCACAGTGTTGATGAATGGAGCGAAGACTGGCAGGAAAACGATATGCTTGATGATATGGATGTTTATGATGCGGGTTATGATAAAAAGGATTAAGCCGGATTTTTAGTCTTTTGTTTTTGCGTATAAGTTAGCATCCATTAAACTTCCGCTGTCTTCAAGTGTTTTTTTTAACCTGCCTTCTTTTTTATATCCTGCATTGATTGCTACCTTTTCGCTTGCAGAATTTTCTGGATTCATAAGTATTTCAATTCTTTTAAGTTTAAATTCGTTAAACCCCTTTTGCTCCAATATTTTTACAGCTTCAGTAGCTATACCAAAACCCCAGTATTCTTCATCAACAAAATAACCAATCTCACCAATAAATTTTCTGTGCTGGTTTATCTTAAGCCCGCAGCCTCCCACAACTTTTTCCTTAAAAATTATAGAATAATTATACTCAAAGCCATTTTTCCTTTTTTCTTGATTTTTTCTAAGAAAATTTTTTTCTTCTTCTACAGTATCAGGACATACCCTTAAAAATTTGAAGTTGGGATTATTCAAAATCTGAAAAAACCTTTTTGCATCTGTAACCCTTTGATTTCTTAGACTAATTTTCGCATCCATCTTAAATATAATAGTTAAATGGTATTTATAAGGGTTATGCTTGTTATGTTGTAATGTTTTCATTGCGAAAAAATAAGAAAGCTTAAATAAAAGATACTTATTACCCTAACTTATGATATATTCAATATGTTGTTGTTGCTGATTTCTTTATCTAGATATAATTATATAAAACCCAAATTTTTTTTTCAAGATTGTAAAGGTGGTCAAATGAATAATAACATAATAGAACTCATCGGAAACACTCCCGTAATAAAAATCAATAAACTGAACCCATATAAAAATACCCAATTATTTGCAAAACTCGAAGGCTTCAATCCAGGCGGCAGTATAAAAGACAGGGTCGCTTTAGAAATGATTGAAAGGGCAATAGAATCAGGAGAATTGACAAACTCAAAAACAATTATTGAGGCAACTTCAGGAAATACAGGCATAGGCCTTGCAATGGTAGCAGCAGTCAAGGGGTTCAACATAGAAATCGTGATGAGCGAAGCAGTTAGTTTGGAGAGAAGAAAGATTTTAGAAGGCTTTGGCGCAAAGATAATATTAAGCCCTGCAGAAGAGTCAACTGACGGAGCAATTAAGTTGGCTGAAGAGATGGTAAAAAAATATCCTGAAAAATATTTTATGCCCAACCAGTTCAATAATAAAAACAATTACAAGGCTCATTATAAAACAGCAGAAGAGTTATTCACGCAAATACCTGATATTGACTATCTTGTTGCGGGCTTGGGTACAACCGGAACATTAATGGGATGCGCAAAATACCTAAAAGAAAAAAAACCAAATATAAAAATAATCGCTGCAGAGCCAAATCCCAGCCACACAATCCAGGGGCTGAAAAATCTGCAGGAAGCCAAAGTACCCGGTATTTATAACCCTGAATTAATAGATGAAATAATTAAAGTAAGTGATAAGCAAGCTTATAAATATGCAAGGGAATTAATTAATAAAGAAGGGATATTTGCAGGGATAAGCAGCGGAGCTGCAATCAGTTGCTCAATTGAAATTGCGCGCAGAAACAAGGGCAAAAAAATTAACATAGCAACCATATTGCCCGACAGAGCGGAAAAATATTTAAGCACAGAATTGATAAAGGAGGATAAAATGGGAATGAAAATATTTAATTCATCAGCAAAGCAAAAGCAGGAATTTGTGTCTTTAGAAAAAAGTAAAGTAAAGATGTACACTTGCGGACCCACAGTATATGATTATGCTCATGTAGGTAATTTCAGAAGTTACATATTCTCAGATCTTCTAAAAAGATATCTTATTTACAAAGGATACCAAATCACACATGTAATGAATATAACTGATGTTGATGACAAGACAATTAAGGGCTCACAAAACAAGGGAGAAACTTTAAAAGAATACACCTCATTTTACACAGATGAATTCTTTAAAGATTATGAAAGTCTGGGAATAAAAAAACCAGATTATGTTCCAAAAGCTACTGAAACAATTCCAGAAATGGTTGAGCTTGTTAAAAAACTGCTTGAAAAGGGCTATGCCTATAAAAGCGATGATGGAAGTGTATATTTTAATATAGCAAAATTCAAGGAATACGGGAAGATGGCCCATCTTGATATGAAAGGCCTAAAATCAGGAGCCAGGGTATCTCACGATAACTATGAAAAAGATCAGGCATCTGATTTTGTTTTATGGAAGCAATACAAACCCCAGGAAGACGGTTCAGTATACTGGGAAACCGATTTAGGAAAGGGAAGGCCTGGATGGCATCTGGAGTGTTCTGCAATGGCAATGAAATACCTTGGTAAAAGTATAGATATCCATACAGGCGGAATTGACCTTATATTTCCACATCATCAGAATGAAGTCGCGCAAAGTGAGGCCGCTACAGGGAAAACCTTTGTCAATTACTGGGTGCATTGCAATCATTTGATTGTGGAAGGGAAAAAGATGTCAAAAAGCCTAGGCAATTTTCATACAATAAGAGAGCTTTTCAATAAGGGTTTTACACCAAAAGCAGTCCGCTACACACTTATTTCAACGCATTACAGGCAACAGCTTAATCTTACAGAAGAATCCCTTAAGGCAGCAGAAACATCAATAAAAAGACTTGAAGAGTTTATGAGAAGATTAGACGAATCAAAAGGAACCCAAGAACACAAAGGCGTTGATAAATTGCTGGAAGAGTTAAACTCTAATTTTTCAGTTCATATGGACGATGACCTGAATATAAGTGGTGCGTTAGCTTCGCTTTTTGAATTCATTAAAAAAATTAACAAACTACTTGATGAAGAAAGAATCAGTGCGTATGATGCCGAAAAAATAAGAAATAACATAAAAAAAATAGATTCTGTTCTTGGTTTGGTAAAAACAGAAGAACAAACAATCCCAGAAGATGTTGAAGAATTGGCTAAACTAAGGCTTCAGGCAAGAAAAAATAAGGATTTCGAGCAAGCTGATAAATTTCGTGAAAAAATAAAACAAAAGGGTTATCATGTTGATGACACAAAAGACGGATACAAGTTAAAAAAAATATGATTATAAATTTGTCTTTTTTTATTTGCCCACTTCTTTAAATGCCTTTTTAACTTCTGCCTTTTTGTAACCTGCATCTTTTAAGATTTTTTTAATATGAAACTTCGATAAATTTGAATCAAAACATTTTTGTATATAATCTTTAAGTTCTTTATTCGGGTCTTTATTCTCAGGCATATATTTATTCAAAGCATTATCTATAATATCTTGCTTGTGACCTGCATTGATAAGGTTTTGTTTTATAGCTTCCTTATCCATTCCGCTGGATTTGGCCTTTTCAATATAATCCTTTAACTCAACCTCATAATCATTGCTGTTATAACTTTCACCAGAAGATTCATTATCACGAGCAGCAGTATCGCCTTTAATTTCAGAGAGTTTTTTATCAATATACTCTCTTTGGAAACCGTTTTGCTCAAGAGATTCTATTATCTTGTCCTCACCCATATTCTGACTTATAGAGCCTTCAATATATTCTTTAACTTCATCTTTTATAATGTTCAAACTGATTAGCTTCTCATGTACATCCATAGGGTCATGCCCTGCCTGAACCAGATTATTCTTGATTTCATCAATGCTTTGTCCATACTGTCTTGCATTTACTATGTACTGGCCCATCTCATCATCAGGAGAGACTTGGCTGATATCAATTTCTTTATTTTGTGAATCTTCTTCAGGAGAAGCAGCGGCTGCAGATTCCTCTGCAGCCGCTTGTGTTTGTGCTTGTTGTTCAGGTTTAGCTGCTTGGTCTTGTTGGGGGTGTCTGGCGTGTGGCCTAACGACAAAGAATACAGCTAAACCCCCTCCCACAACCACACACAAAAGGAGAATCCATAACCAGAGCTTTCCTTTTTCTTCTGTCTGCCCTGGATTTTCTTGATTAGGCTCTTTTTGTTTTTCAGTATTATCATCACTTGTGTTATTATCTTTCTTTTCTTTTGCAGGTGTTTTATCCGCAGTATTTTCTTTGGGTTGGTCTGCAGTTATAGCAAACATACTCAATTTAGAGATATTTGTCTGATAGTAATAATATGACTGGTCTTCACTACTTTTCATTGGCTTTCTTTTTTCCCATTTATCAAGGTATTCATTAAGGTGAATTTTATCCGGGTCAAGGTTATTTTTAGTGACCCATTCTTTATCAACCCTGAACCTTATTTCAGCATTACCAATTTCCTGGTCATTCAAGCCGGACTTAGATATTGTAAAATACTTGTGCAAAATTCCTTCCGGATTATCAACAAGGTCTTGTTGATTAAATTGTTCAACTTTCACATTAACTTTTTCTGCATTTGCATTAGGTGTTATGGAAATTTCTCTTAGTGCCATGTTTTCTTGTGTGACTATTATTTTTTTAGTCTCCATGGCATTTATAGCTTCAAGCTCCTTTTCAAACAAATTGCTGCTTGAATCTTTATCATCCTGGTCCTGAGTAGGTTTGGTTGTATCATTTTCTGACTCTTTTGAAATGTTTACCAAAAATTCTATATTTTCAGGAGTTGACATAAGGTTTCCTTTTGTATCGTTACATAAAACATAGAATGAATAATCCCCTTTTGCAAGGTCTTCTACCCGCACAGAATGGAATTCATCAAAGACTCCGAAAGAGTGAGACATCTCATTAAAGTCTTGCTCTTCATCTGAATATTTGCATTTTGCTTTTTCGTCTGTTTTTACTACCAAATAAGTTGAATCTTTCTCAACAGTTCTGTTAGGCCTTTTATATATTATTGAAGGAGGAGTTGTGTCATCCATATTAAAAGTCACATTATCAACTACTTCATTTCCTGCCTTGTCTTCACAATAGAATTTTGCTAAATACTCTGCGTTCTTCAGATGTTTTGTGATATTTTTAAAGAACGTGAATTCCATTTCTTCACAATCTTCTTTGCACTTCTCTTCATCATAGTCACAGTCCTCGCGGCAATCTCTGTAATCCTCATCACATATATCATCAGCTCCATATTCTTCTTCACATACGTCAAGCTCTTCTTCACATTTATCTTCACAATTATCATAATCATCTTCACAATTATCCTTGCAATCCCCGATATCCTCTAACACCTCAATTTCTTCATTTTCATCTTCTTCCCTGTATTTTTCATCTTCGCAAGTGTCTTTGCATTCATCTCTTTCATCTTTGCATTCATCTTCTTCATCATTATCGTCAGCCCGATTCATACAGCGATCATAACGGTCATCACAATCATTTTCGCAATCCTCAAGCCTTTCTTCATCTATATAAAGAAGGTCATATTCACAATTACCTAATTCATTCATTGTAAGATTAAATTTAACTGCATTACATTGCCTGAAATTTTTCTCATCTTCAGGCTGCTCAACATCCATATCAGGAGCAGTAAAATCATTATAGAAAGTTCTTTTTACAGATACAGTATTCCCTTTCTCGTCGCTTGCATAAACTGTAATGTTATGCTCTCCTTCACTTAAGCCACTAAATGTTTTATTGTATATATAGTTAGTTTGCTGAGGAATCATTGAATTATTACTTTTTGAGTCCAGGCTTATTTGTGGGGGAGTTATCAAAAATTGATCAAGAGAGACATAAAACACCAAATCTTCATCATTCGTCTTATCATCTTCTCCGATGGTTTTTGATGTGAATTCTACTTGGGGAGGAGTAGTATCATTAACATAGAAACTAACCTCTTTAGAGTTAGAATTAGGTTCATCAGCATAATCTTCACATTCGATTTTGACATCATAGTTACCATCACTTGATGCATTAAATTTTATTGAATGGTACTTATGGTTATTTGCGCTCACAAGATTTTTTTGGTTTGAAAAATCAAGCTCATGAATGCTTGAATCAATTGAACAACTAGAAGGCTCATTTGTTGATATTCTTATTTCTCTTTTATACCAATCGTTATATATAGTTCCGCCGCTGCTATGAGGCTTGCTAAAGGATATGGCTGGAGGTATAGTATCAGGGGTTTTTTCAGTTGTAAATGTATAATCTTTTGTACGATTGCAATAATTACCTAGCTTACAAAGCCTTATTGTATAACTATAATCAGTTTCACTTGAAAGGTTTTCAAGATTAAAAATATGATTTTTTTTAAAATCCGTCTGCTTTATAACTGAAGCGCCGCTAGTTGCATTGTAACTAAGTGTTGCGTTTGAGTTAAAGTCTGTTGTAAAGTTTATGTTGGCTGAAGAGTTTGCTAGTAATTTATATGGCCCGGAAATAATCTCGGGAGGTGTAAGGTCATATGTTAAATTAATAGTTGTAGATGAATCAATAGTAAAGTTTATGGCAGTGTTATGTGAATTGTTATTAAAAGCCTTTATTAAATATGGATTCGCTTTCTTTGTTGTATTCCCAAATTCCTTATATGCAGTGATATTTTTCCAATCAGTTAATCCAGCATTGTCTGTTGTTAAATTATAAACCAAGTCTCCGGTAATATTAGTAATGTTAACAGTTGCTGAAGACATATTATTTCCAAAACTATCCCTTACATGCACCCTGTTAGTCCATTGCACTATTGCTGCAGAACTATCTCTTACATCAAGTCCTGAACTAGCAAAACTAGTGTTAACTATTTTACTTGTGCCAGAACTTGAAGTAATAATGCCTTGTGATGAATTTTTAATACTTGAATCTATTACAATACTTTCATTTACAGTATCAAGAAGAACTCCTGAACTATTGAAATCTGAAAATTCACAATTCTTAATTTTTGAAAGATTTGTAGACACAAAATTGACACCTATGTAATATTGCTTTATTTTGCAGTTTTTAATGGTTATATTTTGCTTAAGTTTTGCGCGGATCGCTTTACCATAAGTATTCCCAATCAATTCAGAATTCCCGCAATCGATTGAAACATTTGATGAGTTTATATCAATTAAGCTTCCATTTGTGTTCAGGCTGTATGTTGAATCTTGCGGCAGAGTGTATTCTCCTTTCTCATTTATAATTACAGAGTTGTTAGCAGTATCGTTTATGTTTCCAAGCGCTGATTCAAGACTTTTAAAATTACATCCATCAGAACATACAGTATAATCTTCAGCTACAGCTATCTGCATTAAAATAACTAAGAAAAGGCAGAGCATAAGGAGTTTAGCTTTCATTTGCTCCCACCCCTTATAATATTCTCATCAACAAGAGCTCTTCTTACTGAATATTGAAGATTCCAAATCCTGATAAACTGCTCCATATCTTCTTTGTATTTTGCAGGAACTAGCAAAACGGTCCTTCCCAGTTGCTCTATTTTCAGTGCTTTTACAAGCCCTGATTTGCCATCCCTTCCCTTAAGGGCATAATAAAATCTTACTTTATCCTTTTTTGCCAGATGTTCAGTAGAATAGGTAAAAATTAGCATATCTTTTGCATTTTCTGCAAAATTATCTTCTTCTGGCATAAATATAGACTAACTTAACTACTATAAAAAAGTTTTGTTGATTAATAAGTTAACAAGCAATTTGCTAAGTTTGTTGTTTTATTTATGTTTAATAACTTAATTATATTAATTAGTTAAATAAACTAACAAAAAATAGTATCATAAGTGTTATTTTATTTATATTTAAAGCGATTTTTAAACTTATAAATTAAATAGACTAACAAAAAAGCACAATTTAATTTAACAAAAAACAGCTAATAACCATTAGATGTTAAATCATATAACAAAAAGATATACTTAATTGTTAAACAAATTAACAAATAAAGCTTAATTTTTTATTTAGATTAATTTAATTACGTTATTTTAAACAAATTTATTATAAGTAAATTAACAAAAAGGCATTTTTAAAGCAAATATGTTTATTTATTTAATTTAAAAACCACTAATAAACTCAAATTTATAATTAAAAATTTATAAAAAGAATAATGTTAAATAAACTAACATGAGATATATAATTAAATGAGTAAAGAGGGATTTTTATGCTTCATTTCTTTCTTTTGCTCTCTAATTTTTTGTTTACTTTAGAGTACTTTTTATGCGCTTTTTTTAGTATCTTCGCGGTTTTAGATTTTCTTTTGGTTTTGTAAAGATCTGCTGTAATATTTTCATCTCCTAACCTCTGCGAAACCCATTCTGCAAATTCATTCTTATCTTGGTTTACATAATCTGCAAATTCTTTTCTCTTTAATTTTTTAACAAATTTTGACAGCTCCAAAAGATTTTTTATTTTCTTATTTTCTTTTGTAGTAAAGGCATTATTTTGATCAATTGATTTTATATTTTTATAAACCTTTAAGTCTTGTTTTTCTTTGGCTGATTTTTGCATATTTCTCCTGCCGATATACCCGGAAAACTGCAAGATAAAATATTGTTTCATTAGTTTATGAGTTACCCAGCAAAGCAAAAATAAAACAACCAATATTACTAATAACAAAGAGAGTTCATATTGCAATTTGTGAAGAGGAACATTATGTATTACTGACCGCCTTAATAACTCAGAGGTTACATAAAAAGGATTGTAAGTCTTTGCAATTTCAGCAACATGAACCGGCATCTTTTCAAGCGGATAGACCAGGTCTGAAATAAAAAGCATAATGCTGCTTATTGAAATCGAAGCCAGCATATTCGATTCATTAGAATTGAAAACATTCCCTATTAGTATACCTAAAAATGTGAAAAGGCTTGCAGACAAAAACAATATAACACTTGTCACAGGAAGATTTCCAATAACACCTTTATTAAAGTAAAAGATAAATACAGCCATAACAAAAATCAGCTGAATCGTTATCATTATCATTGTAGTAAGAAATGTAGCAATAATAAATGAAGTATCTTTAGTAGGCGTGACAAAATTCCTAAAGTAAGCCTTAGATGATTTTTCCATGAAAACAAGATTAGAAGCCAATAGAATTCCTATAAACATTATAACCATTATTATTAAGTATGGAAAATAAAAATTAAGCTGGGATTGCTTGTTTGCAAGAGGTTTTATGTTTTTTTCTATTGGACTAACAATGCTTTTAACATTTGTCACCTCAGTTTCTTGTATGTTTGATATAATTAAATTGAATGTTTCTTCAATGCTTACTATCTTTGAAAGTGACAAGAGCGATTGTTCTTTGAGTTTTTCAATATTATCCAGTACATTAGCTTTATGTAATCGCGCTGACTCCAGCCTATTTGAAAGCTTTTCAACATTATCTTGCAAATTGTTTATTAAATCCCCGAGTTTTTCACTTGATTGAGTTTCTGTCTGATTAAGCTCATATCTAATATCATCCACATTAGTCTGGCTTTCATTCAAAAGGTCATTTAGGGTATCTTCTTCAGAACTGGTAATATTACTCTCATCAATAAAATCATCAATTTCATCAATCAAATCCTCAGTCTCATCCATTGCATCTTGTGTATGGTCTTCAAAATCAGACATAATGCTATGAAGATTTGATAATTCACCCACATCAAAATTATCTTCGCTGAATTGTATGTCCATATCGTTCATTTCTTTTTCGGAATCTTTAAGCTTATCATGCATTAGCTTGTTCTCTTCTTTGAGCTGGCGAATAAGATCGCTTCTGTTGTTTATTTTAGTAGTAGTCTGGTTAAGCTTTGAAACCAGTTCCTGAGTCATGCCAGTAGTGAGACTTTGCGCTTTCATGTTGAACTTATTTTCCACCGAGTCGACAACTGACCTGAATAGATTTACTTTAGAGTTATCAACTATAAAATCAACCTGGTTTACTTTATTATTTGATATTTCAAAATCATTTGGAAATTTTATGCAGATATGAAGTTTTCCTGCTGCAATATTCTGTCTGCACTCTTCAAGGTCTTCAATCTTTTTAAGAGAATAATGGTCAACCTCTATAACAGAAATAAATTCATCAGTAAGATTATTTTCATTAGGTGAAATGTATCCTATGTCAATCCTTTCTGTTGAGGTTGAACTATTAAGAGCAAGGCCTATAACAAACATAAGCAAAACAGGGCCAAGCATCATAATAAGGGCTGATGCTTTTGACCTTGTTACCAGTTTAAAGTTCTTTTTTGTAATTGTTATAATATTACTCATTTTTATTCTCATTAACTATTATCTCAAGCACTTCTCTTAAGGAAGGGTCCTCAAGCTTAACATCAAGAAGAATCTCATCCATATCTTCTATAATATGCAGTATTTTATGCAGGTTTCTTTCAGCATTGTTTGAAAATATTACCAATTTATTACCATCTTTACGCGATGAGTTTATCGAAAGGTCTTTGTCCTCTTTTAGTTTCTCAAGGATATCGTCATATTTGCCGGGAGTAGACTCAAGGGTTATTTCTTGCTCTTTTGAATAAAGTTTTTTTATCTCACTAGGTGTGCCGGTGCTTAGTATTCTTGAACTATAAAGAATTCCTACTCTATCACATAGATGCTCAAGTTCATCAAGAAAATGCGAAGACAATATTATGCTGGTCCCCTTCTCATTGATTTGTCTAATCAGGCCCCACATCTGCTTTCTTAATATTGGGTCAAGGTCTGCTGTGGGCTCGTCAAGGATAAGTATCTTCGGGTCATGAATCAACGCGCATGCTATATCAAGCCTTTTTAACATACCGCCAGAAAGATTGCCTGCTGCAACATCCTTGGATTCATAAATATCCATTAAATTAAGAAGAATATCTATATTTGTTCTCCTTATATCTTTAGAAAGGCCATACAATCTCCCAAAATAATCAAGATTTTCAACGCATGTTAATTGTGAATAAACTGAAGGTGTTTGCGCTGCAAACCCGAATATTTTTTTTACATCCATCTGGTTTTTTTGAACAGACCTGTATTGCTGTAAATCATCCCTGAAATTTAATAAATGCTCAAGCTTGAAACGCACATCGCCCACTTCAGGCTTAAGAAACCCGACCATTGTGTTAAGAAGAGTAGTCTTTCCGGAACCGCTCAGTCCGATTATTCCAAAGATTTCACCTGATTTTATCTGGAAATCAACCTGATTAAGTATGGGTTTTTTCCCAAAGCGCTTGCTTACGTTTTTTACTTTTATTATCGAATCAGACATAGTTTTTGCACTCAATTTTAACTTCTTGAATCTAACGAATTACTCATTTATTAATCTTCCTATACTTCTCTACAGTGCTATAGAAAAATTAATGCCTAATACAATAAATTCTTTCATCCGAAATAATTAATTACTTTATTGTTAATTTCTGAATCTTCTTTCCATGAATCCTTCTGTTTTTTAATTATTTGTTCAAGCTTCGGTTTTATCTGTTCATATACTCTAAAGAATTCTTTAATGAACTCAGCATTATCTTCATCTTTCTCACTAAGACATGTCAAATCATAGTATCTGCATAGCTCCATAAGCCTTTTATAAACTTCAAAGCAATCGACTCGCTCACCTTCTGAAAAAAATGAATTTTCATACATTGAAACAGCAGTAGTTTCCGGTTGAACTATTGAATCAAGCGCTTCCATAAATTTATGTATTTTCTCATAAGCCTTTTTTTTAATCTGAATAAGTGCCAACTCTTCATCATCAAAACTTGAGGTCTCAAGAAATAGTTTAACCTTCTCAAACCCGGGGAGCATATATTTTTGCTCCAGCTTTTTATAAACATCTAGTGTTTCGCTTTTTGTCATTTGATTTGTCTGTTTTAGACATTTAAATTTAAAGTTTTCGAAAAAAAACATTAGCTACTCATAAGATTATTTTTCATTATAACACAAAAAATATCACAATTTTTTTAAAGGAATTAACTACCCTTCTACTGGGGTTATAAATGGAGACAAAACTTAATGTAAAACTTCTTGAGTACACGCCTGCCCCTGCTAATTTAGTAGCGACTGCAGCCAGGTTGTGTTACTCTGCTGCAAAGATTGATGATTTACTGGAAGAGATGACTGCTGAAAAGTCTGAAAAGCTGCTTACAAAACTTATGCAATTGGGTCATGAAAGCCCGATGGAACACGCATCCTTCACTTTCGCAATTGAAGGCATCAGCAGGGCATGTTCCCATCAAATAGTCAGGCACAGGATTGCAAGCTACAGCCAGCAAAGCCAAAGATATGTAGATAGCAAAGATTTCAATTATATTATTCCTCCTTCTGTAAAAAAGGATGATGAGGCCAAAAAAAAATTTGAGGCAATAATGGAAAAGATAGGAAGCGCTTATGAAGAACTCAAAGACATCGCGCCTAAAGAGGATGCGAGATTCGTCTTGCCTAATGCCGGCGAAACTAAAATAATAGTTACAATGAATGCAAGAAGCCTTAAAAACTTTTTTAAACACAGAACATGCACAAGAGCCCAGTGGGAGATAAGAAACGTCGCGCAAAAGATGCTTAAATTATGCAAAGAAAAATCACCAGTTCTTTTCAATAATATGGGCCCAGATTGTATTTCTGAGAGAATCTGTCCAGAAGGGACAATGAGTTGCGGTGCCTGGGAAAATATAGAAAATGCAATGATTAAATATAAAGGTCAATTGCTTGATAAAGAGGGTTTTGAAAATGCTAAAAGAAAATGATACAGAAGTATTCAAAATAATTGAAGATGAAAAACGCCGTCAAAAAAACGAGCTAAGCATGATACCAAGTGAAAATAACTGTAGTGATGAATGCCTTGAAGCCCTTGGTAGCATTCTTAATAATAAATATGCTGAAGGTTATCCACGCAAAAGATATTATCAGGGTAATAATTTTATTGATGATATAGAAGAATTAGCAATATCAAGAGCAAAAAAATTATTTAA
>JBNJGV010000011.1:0-14790 GCA_051819785.1 Nanobdellota archaeon
AAAAGGACAATTACACCTCAGTTTATTGAAAAGATGACCGGGCTTAATCTTTCAGCTAAAGAGTGCGCTGGTTTATTAGAGCGTATGATGTATAAAATTGAAAATACAAAAGAAAAGAATGTAGAATTTTTTGTCCCGCCGATAAGAACTGATATCTGGCATGATGTTGATATAGCAGATGATATCGCAAGAGCTTATGGTGTGAATAATATAGAGTATGAATTGCCCTTGGTTGCGACTGAAGGCGGACTTTTGAAAATAAGCAGGGTAAGAGAGACTATTACTGATTTACTTTTGGGGCTGGGCTTTCAGGAGTCATTTACACTTAGTTTAACTGATAAGAACGACCAGTTCAAAAGGATGAACCTTGAGCAAAGCGAACATATAAAACTTGGGAATACTGCCGAGCAAAGTGTTAATATGGTCAGGACCTGGCTTTTGCCTGAACTTTTGAAAGTTCTGAATCATAATCGGCATGTGCAATTTCCTCAAAAAATATTTGAAATCAATAATTCGGTTGTTCCTGATAAGACTAAGGATGTATTATGCAGGGATGAGTTACGTCTTTCGGTTCTTATACAAGACAAGCAGACTGGGTTTACTCCTATAAAACAAACAGTTGAATATATTCTTGACTCTCTAGATATTGAATATGAATTCAAAGAAAAAGACCATCCCAGTTTTATTGAGGGCAGATGCGCTTCTTTATGGGTAGAAGATAAAGAAATTGGAGTTATTGGTGAAATCCATCCGCAAGTTCTGGATAACTGGGGTCTTGAGTTTCCGGCTGCAGGCGCTGAAATTCATATTGATTCACTTGTTTGAGAATATTTATTAAGATTTTTATAAAAAATAATAAACATTTTTTATGTTTTCCTTGAACTAAACTGAATGTATCTAGTGAAATCATTTGGAGCCTAAGCTCTTTTTAACTCCTTTTTCAGTCAACTGCTCAAGAGTGTCATAGGGAATTATTAAAGAGAGCCTTTCTGAGAATTCATTAAATAGCCTTTTATGCTCATCTTCATACCACTTTTTCTCCTCATGATATTCTTTGCCTGAGGCTTGTTTTAATGGAGGAATAAGGCGATTAAGTTCTTCTTTGTAATCTTTAAGATTCTTTTGGAAACTCTCTGATTCTGCATACCTGCAGATGTCATAAAGCTCAAAGAGCATATCTTTTGCTGTTGCTTTCCCATGTTCAGTGGGTTTACATTTTCCGTAATCAGGCGTAACGCCTCTTGCAAATGTAGGGATGTGAAGGCCCATAGTAATACCTTGATAGGGATTTGTAATTTCTACTTCAATATCATACGGCTGCAAAGATACAATTCTTCCTTCAAGTTTCCCCTCGGAAAATTTCATATAGTGCGGGAAGTATTTTTAAAATTTAAACTTTATGGAATATTGCCAAGATTATTACACTTATCTATTACTTACTTCACAAAAGATGGAATGATAACATGCTTGCCCTGATTAAAGAAGATGTAGAGCTCTCAGAAGTCATGGGTGTTCTTGCAGAATATTTTCATTTAAAAGATGAGAAAGAGAGCCTAAAGAGTAAGAAATAATATGTTATAAATCCCTTTTCTTCCAGCCAAGAGTTCTGTTCATCTGTAAGGTCGTTAAATTTATAAAACAATTAAAATTACATGGGTATATATAATATATTAACAAATTTAAGAATTAGAATTTATTATTTAGTAAAAACTAAAAAATTATATATGGTGGTTTATATGTACAGCCTTGATTATATAATGAAAGTTGATGATTTTTTCAATTCTTTGGGTGACTTTCACAAGGAAAATAGGTTTTCCAATCCTGAAGGAATGTATTACTTCAATACATATATATCAAAGGGAAAATTAGGAAATGTTCTTCTTAATGTGGGTAATGCTAAAAATTCAATGTCAGCTGATGAGCTCTATATCTCCCAGCTTAAAGGTAACTCAAGATTGGTGGAAATTGAGGTGTTTAACCCTTATGGAAGTGATTGCTCAGGTAAATATGGTTTGGGGAAATCAGCTTATCAGGAAAGGATTTTGCCCTTCTCATATGAAATAGGCGCAGATGGTATCTTTTGCGTCACACAAAAAAATTGTATGAAAAAATTCCTTCTTAAAAATGACTTTTTTAGTCTCTCTTCTGAAGAGGATATGCTTGAAGGCATAACGGAAAGATTTATACAATCTTTATAAAACAAATTTGAGCTATGCAAGAAGCTCGAAAACTAATTCATAAAAAATCCTTTAATAAATAAAAAGTAATATAAATAGCAGCGCTATCTTTTCTGTTGTATGAGATTTAAGTTCAAAGAAAACATAAATCAGCTTTTCAAAAGGCGGGTTTTTGTAGCAGATAAATTAGTATTTATCTCAGCAGTGCTTTTACTTGGTATTTTCCGGCCCGATAATTTTATTATTTTTGCATATTTTTTGATTTATCCATATTTATATCTAACTTTAAGGGAGGAATTATTTATTTATGTATATGTTTCGACTCTTTTTGGCATAATCTGGACAATTATGGCTAATGACTATTATGGTTATAATCAATCTATGATCCATATATTTGGGCTGAATTCAATTCCCTTGTTTGGCTGGTCAGGAGGGCTTTTCGGGGTTTTTTTCATTTATATTAATATCAACAGAAAATTGCAAAAAAAAAGTTTAGTTTCCAGATTTTTAGGGTTTACTGCGCTCTATGTATTTTTTTTAATATTTGTTGAGACTATTTCCTATCATTTTTTTGGAATACATAATATAGCAAACTCTGCTTATAGTGGTTTGCCGCTTTGTGACTGCATTCACGCTCCCTTTTGGATGAAGTCTGCTTATTTTTTAATGGGGCCTGTATATTTTCTTGCGTGTGAAGTAGTTGAGAAATTAGGTTTGAATAATCCTGAAAATTTTAAAAAAAGAAAACTATTTAAAGCTCTTTGAAAATAGTATCTCATGAAATCTTGGGTTGTTTTGCTTTTATTATCTGTAGCGTTCGTTTTACCAGTTTACGCAGCAATACCCGGCATGGATCTTAATGAACATTATTGCATGTATTTAGATTCAACTGACTACACTCAAGAGGATTTGGTTGAGGATTTGATAAATATATGCGAAGAGTGTAATTCTCCTCCGCTTGAGCGTGGTTCACTCAGTTATTATGCTAAAGACAGCAATAGAGAAAGCTATAACAAAATAAAAGAAGGATTTCTGGAGTATCACAAGGATAGTAAAGAAAGTTTGAGTAAAGACAGTGATTATGAATTAGTGACTTACTCATTGCAGGATGGAGGAGACGCTGTGCTCAGCAGTAAGGAATACATTATGAAGAATACTTATAAAGGTGATTTAAGGATTTCAAAAATAGAATTTTTGTGCAGCGCTTCAAATCAAGATTATATTAAATATTCTATTTCAAGAGAAGATGAGACGCTTGGCTCTATTGAGTCAAATGCCCATGAGATGCTTAACCAGCTAAAAAAATTAGGATTTTGCGGCGGTGAGTCTGTCTACAAATGTAATGATGATAACAATATCGCTTCAAATGGGGATTCCGAAATTAATATTCAGGATGACTCAAAAAGTGATTCATTAGTTGATAAACCTCTGCCTGAGATCCATTGCAACGATAACATACTTAATTATGATGAAGAGGCAGTTGACTGCGGAGGTTCATGCCCTGAATGTGAAGTTGTAGTAGTGGGAAGGGAAGGTGATTGTGGAAATAAGATAAAAGATAATGATGAAGTTGGCGTTGACTGCGGTGGCTCATGCAACCCTTGCCCTGTTGAATTAAGGCTTGGAAAGAGCGCTTTTTTTTTCTAATTTTGATGGTAATAGCTCAATTAATATTTCTGGAAAAGTGGTAAGGGTTGTAAATAAATATGATATGATTGCTTTAAATGAAGGAACCCGTTATGAAAAATTGGTTTATCCTTCAGAGCCTGTTACTGAAGCCAAAGTACAGCTTTATTCAAAAAGTATTCCCAAAAAAGAAATTAAAACTGATACTAGCGGAAGATTCAGTATTAAGCTTACTTTACCTGAAAAGCCAAAAAGAGCAAGTCTTATTGGTAAGAGTCCAGCAGGGGTTATTAATGTAGAGACAATTGATTTGAGCAGCAATTCACTTAGAACAGTAAAAATATTTCAACAATCAAGGCCACCGCGCATTACTGACCTTAAAAAAAGGGTTTCAAAAGAGGTAGGACAAGATAGCTTCACTACAATTAGCTTTAATGTTTATGACCCTGAAGATGATGTACAAAAAGTTATTATCAGGGCAGTTGGTGGTAAATTAATACTTGAAGATATGGAAAAAGGCTCTGATAATAACAAAGATGTTGTTGTCCTGGAAAAAAAATTTGATTCAAATCCTGTAGAGTTTGGTTGGAAGACACCGCCTTTGGGACTGCAATTTGATGCAGATTTTATTTCCTATCAAAGGAAAGCTCTTAAAAATAATAATCCAACCGATAATAATGATTTTTATAATGAGCAATATGCTTCAACGATTAAGAATCTGCAAAAAGATGCTAAGGCATTAATGGGTCCAAAGGCTTATGATGCATTTATAGATGCGCATAAATCTCAATTAGAAGGGTCAATGGGTTATAAGTATATAATTCATACTATGGAAAAACGGCTTTCTTCAGCTTATAAACTGCCCTGGACTGTGGAAAACCAGTTTAAGGATTTGCTGAATCGGACTGAAATATTGTTTTTAGAGGATATGTCCCGCTCTGAGGCAGGAATAAGGGCAATGAGTTCGGCTCTTAGTTTTGTTTATATGATTGATGGAGGGGTCGCTACCATAACGGGCAAGAACGTTGTACAAAACCCATCCTTAACTCCTGGTTCATCTGCAAAAGAGCTTGAGAATAATGCTAAAATGTTTGCAGCTCAGCACGGCGAAAATGTTGATATTTCTACATTTGTAGGTAAGTCCATCAAGTCATTTCAGGCCGGTTTAGATTATGTTGCTGATACAATGAGAGAAGGGAGAGCAAAAAAAGATTCGAGAATATTCAATGTTTATGTAACTGCTGTTGACAGTCAAGGGAACAGAGCATTTGTTAAATCTGTACCTATTGAAGTTGTTTATCAAAATACGGAGAAAATAAGATGAAAAGGCGTCTTACTTTTTTAATCCCTGTTGTTTTGTTTTTATTAGTTTCAGTTTCAGTATACGCTTCGGATGAGACTGAATTAAAGGAAATTATTAATGATTATTATAAGGCGAGTGTCTCAGAAAACCTTGATATGTACCTCGATTTATTCGAATATGGAAAACAACAGAGAGAGGCTAGCTCAATTGTGGTTGAAAAACTCTGGGATAGTTTTGATATTGTTGAATACTCGCTGGAATTTAATGAAATATCCTGCTCTATAGATAAGAGGATTTGTCTTGTAAATTACCAAGCTGATGTAAAGGTAATGGATAAAAAAGGCAATGTAAAAAGTGTTTCGAATATTTTTATTGCTGAATTTGAAGATACTCAGTCTGGCTATAAATTGTTTTCTGTTGATTATAAAGATGAATATTCCAAGGATTTAAGTTATGAGTTTAATGCATTTAATAAACTGGGGGAAATTGTTCAAAAAGAAAATATTAATTCCTTTGAGTCTTTTCTTGCAAGAAAGGCCTATGAAAAGAGTGTTGAATATGAGTCAATGTCAGCAGCCCGGAAAAAACAGTTAGCGGAATCTAATCCAGCCATGCTTAAGTCAATCGAGCAATATAAGCACGAATATTCTGATAAAGAAAATGAAAAGAGTAATTTTTCATTTGTTACCTTTATTTTAATATTGGTTGTTGTGTGTGTTTTAATTTTTTTAGCTATTATTGTTGGGTTAGTTGTATATCTTCTAAACTATAGTAAAAAGTCAAGCAATAAAACTCCAGAAAGTAAAATGTTAAAGGGCAAAAAGAGATCAAACCTGAAAAAATGAAAAAGAAAATATTGAAGGCCTTAGATAAATTTTGGTTTTCAGTAGCAAATCATGGTAATCTTAGCAGGGTTTTAAGGGAAGATGGATTAAAGATAGAAGGGAAATGGTCGGCAAAATCAATCTTTTTAAACGATGAAAAGCTTACTAACAGAGTTTTTGAAATGAATGGGCTAAAGCCTTTAAAGGCATTTCATTGGGGAGATCAATCAAAACAAACATATGACACTGCTTTGGCAATATTATTATGGTTTAATTCACTTGATGATGCAAAAAGGTATCAATCAAAGTTTCTTGAAGATTTCTTATCAAAATTCACAGGGGATTTTAATGAAAGATTCAGGTTTGGCTCATGGAGAAATGAACTTGATAATTCAAGACGTAAAAAAAATCTAACTGATATGTATAGCTCTCCCCCTTCAAATGAGTCAGATGATGATTAGCTCCAGATTTTTTTACTTCCGATAATTCCAATGGAGCTTATTGCAATCACTATTAATCTTATTATTAAACCGAAAAGCTCAAAATCCTTAAAAGAAACCCATAGTATACTATTGGCCAGGGCAGCTGACAAAACAATCATTGATATACTAAAAATAATATGCTCTAAAAAAAAGCTTATGAACTCTTTAGCTGTTCTAATAATAAAGCTTCCCCTTGAGTACTTTTTATTTTTTTTAAGTGCTTTATCTACAATCTCAACTCCATAATTCATAGCTTTTGAAGAGTTAAATACATCAACTTCCTCTTCAGGTCTTAAAAACCACTTCCCTATGAAGCTTTCTTTTAGCTTTAAGAAAATCCAGTCAATAATTTTCAAGGGCGCGCTTTTTTCAAATGATTTTTCCAGTAAACCTGAAAATTTATCAAAAAAATGTAGTATCCTACTCTTCTCGGCAGATTTTTTCAAAGCAAAAAAAATGCTTTTTGAGGCAGTTAATAGGATACTCATTTTATGCTTATAATTGAACCCGAAAAGTCGTAATCATTGGTTTCAAAATAAAAATTCTTTGAAACCTTTAGTTCTTTTCCGCTGAAAAACAGACCTTCTTGGCTTTTAGTAGCTGTTACTTCTAAAGTTAACGTTACATCTTTATTAACTGGGTTTTCTCTTTTATACACTTCGCCTGAGTCACTTACCACAACCATTTCAGCGGGCTCCATAACTTTTTCGACAACTTCTGCTGTAACCTTATTTTTAAAATCTTTTTGTGTGTCGCCTGTAGAAATCATATCAGCCTGCCAGGGTTTCATGTTATAGTTTATTACTTCAATCACTTTTTTTGTTGAATCTTTTTCTTCCTGCTCAAGGCTTGTAATTTTACCATTTATCTTAAATGAGCTAAAAGCAATATTTAGATTATTATCAAGCATAACGGGTTGCTTTTGAAAGTATAGTGTATCTTTTCTTTTTTCGCATTTAAGCTTGGCATAAAGATTTACTCTAAAGTTGTTGCCTCCTGTTGGATGGGCTTTTAATTCAAGTATTTCCCCTATTTTTTCACCCTGGTAATTTTTTAAGACTTTCTCGTTTTTAAGCATCTGTAGTTTACTTTGCTTAGTGTTTCCTAAGTCAAGTTCAATTTCTTTTTCAAGGGTTTCTTTTGAAACATTTATGCCGGTTACAACTGTTTTCATTGAAATATCGCTAAATTCAAGGCTTATTTCATTGTTCAATTTTATCAATTGGTTGTCAAAAAGAAGATTTTCTTTTTCTCCTTTCTTTACTTTCATCTTAACTGTCATGTAGACATTTTTTTCGCTTCCATAATCACTGCTTGCAGGTATAACATTTATATCTTCAATGATCCCGATTGTTTGATTGTTTTTGATTATTTTTTTCCCGGGATGTAATGTATCTATACTTAATTGGTCTTTGGCAACCAAATCAACTTCTACAGGAATATATTTATCTTCTTGCAAATATACAAATTTTACTCCTACTGCCAAAACAAGTAAAACGAACAGTACTGCCATCATATCAATTAAATTAAACTTGCCGAATAAACGGCCCCTTGAATCAATTATTTTCATTTTTCATACCCGCAATATTTATTAAACCACTTATTGTTCCCTCATGGAGCATGAAAAAGATATATAAATTTATGGGATTAATAATTTTATTAACACTTTTTTTAATAAATTTCATCCCGCATTATGGCAAGACTCCCTTGCATATTGATTCCTGGATTCAATTTTCATGGGCAAAAGATACTTTGAGAAATGGCTTTAATTTCACTGAGCCATTTAGCGGGCATTCAAGCTCATATCCTCCTTTAGTAAGGCTTATCTTGGCAGGTTTTTTGAGCACCGGCCTTGATCTTGCGACCCTTACACCTATTATTTCTGGCTTATTGCTTGCCGGTTTAGGAGCCTCTCTTTTTTTATTATCTAAAGAGTTATTCAACGAAGAGGCTGCATTGGTAATAATGGCCTTTACACCTTTGGCGCTTTCAAATATTACCGTTTTGGGCCCTTTTTTTGTAGTTCCTCTTACTTTTGGAATGATTTTTAGTGTGTTATTGTTTTATTTTGCTCTTCGTGAAAATGCTTTGATGACCTTGCTTTTTTATGTTGTAGTAGTGCTTACCCACAGGAGTTCAAGCGTTTTTGCAGGAATAGGGCTCGCTATTATAATGGCATTAAAACTTTATGAGAAAAAATATAAGCTTTTTTTGAAAATGACCAGCGCACCCTTAGCAGGGTTAGTTGTTTTTGGCTTCCTTAAGAGCTTTGAAAGCATAAAGGGCATGGTGGGCCATTATCTTATTAATGTAAAGCAGCCTCCTTATATAAGTTTCAATCTAATGTATACAAGTTTTACTTTGCCATTTTATTATATGTTTTTAGTTCTTTTTGCGATAGGTCTTTATCTAATAATATACAGAGAGAAAAAATCAAGTTGGTTTTTGATTTCTTTATTTGCATTTTTAGCTATTAATGCTTTTTTATATGAGCATTTCCAGGGTTTTTTACTGGTTTATAGAAGGCTCTTTGGATTTTTGTTTTTATTAATCCCTATATTCGTGGGATATGCTGTATATTTTTTTTATGAAAAAATTAATTCATATTTGAAATCTAATCCTGTTTTTGTTATGGTAATTGTGCTGTTGCTGGTATTACCCTGGGCTGTACAGCTAAATTCTACGACTTTCAAATACCCTTATGAGTATATCAACCAAGATGAGCATGCACTTTTCAAAGAATTTGGAAAAAACCATTCTGGGCAATATTTGGTTGCAAGCAACCTGCAGTATTATGCGTTGCCCTTTTATAACATAGAGCCTGTGCAGGGAAATGTGGTAGCAATGGGCTCAAAACTTCATTTTGATGATTTGTTCCCTTGTTATACTAAAAGGGAAGTAGGATGCTTTGAAGATTTTTTTGAAAAAAATGCAGAATATAAATATTTGACAACTAAATTTCCACTAAATAGTAGTTCTTTTTCAGAGTATATGCAGAAAGGAAAAGCTAAAATTTATTTGTATGGAGCGAAAAATATATAAATGACGACCCATATTTATGAACTAATTATCCTTAATTGAGGTGTAATCATGAAAACAAAAAATAAGTTTATAAGTGCGGTTTTGGCTTTAACACTAGTAGGAGTGTTATTATTTTCAGGTTCTTCAAATGCTGTTGATATGCTTTTGACACCTGACTCTTCGGTGCAGGAAAGCGAAACTGCAGACATCAAAATGGGTGTGGACATAAAGGAAAATGAGCATTTGCCTGTAGAGGCACTCAAAGTTATAGTGGGTGACAAAGCATGTGTTTTCCTACCTGACGGGACAAAAAAAGCAAATGAATGCGCCGCGGATGAGTTCGGGGAAATATCTGTTATCAATCAAGTGGGTTATGGTACAGGTTATGGCTATGGCTATGGCTATGGTTATAGCTTCGAGAGTAACTCATATGTAACAGAGGGGACTAATTTTGGAGAAGGCTATGGTTATGGCTATAAACCTGGTTATGGTCCTGGGAATGAAGAATTAAGATACAACATCCAGTGGAATGCTCCAAGCGTTTCAGAAGACACAGACTATAAGGTTAGTTTTTTAGCAAAAGTTAATGGTCCAAGTGCTTCTTTTGCTTATGTTTCTGATGAAAAAACAATCACTGTTGAAAATTATGTAAGTTCTTCAAGTAGCAGTGACTCAAGTAGTAGCTCAAATAGAAGACCTTTCTGGGAAGATTCAGAAAGAAGTGTAGCCAGCTCCTCTTCAAGATTCCTTGATGTGAGCGCAGGGGACACTATAAGCCTGGATGTCGATGAGCCAAGTTTGACTGCAACATCCATAAAAGCCATGATTGGTGAATCAAAAAGCGCTGTTGAAGTTAATGTTAAGGAATCAGATAACCCTGATGCTTCCGGAAGAGAGCCTAGCGGTAAAGTATTCCAGTATGTTGATGTAAGTGTTGATGCAGATGTTGAAAGTGTAGACATTGAGTTCAAGGTTCCTTTTAGCTGGTTAGAAGAAAATAATGTAGCTAAAGAGAATGTAGCGCTATATCACTACAAAAACAACAAATGGGATGAGCTTTCGGCTAATTACCTTTCAAGTGATGATGAATACGCTCATTACAAAGCTACATCAGACAGCTTAAGTGTTTTTGCTGTAGGCGAAAAATCGGAAACTACACAGGCTCCTGAAGAAACTGACGAAACAGATGAAAAACAAGATACATCTGACGAAGAGACTACTGATGACCAAAAGGACAGTGAAACTGGAGATAGTGGTGCTGATACCCCTACAGGTGATGACAAAAAGGTCGAACCAGATGAGAAAACAGGTAGTGGTGTTGTAGGTTTCCTTATTATATTGGGTATAATAGCAGTCGGTGTAGGCGGTTATTACCTGTGGAAGCAAAAGCAATAAACTAACCTTTATTTTTTTATTCTCTTTTTTCTTCTACATTTTATTTTTAATCCTACAATAAGTTTGTTTTGTATTTATGGTTGACAAAGCAGGTATTAAGTGGTTTTTTCCTATAGAATTTTAACATAAAATATTATTTCTAAAAAGAGTACCCACCTCTTTAGCTTATTTCGGAGGACTCTAAAATTTAATAAGAATTAATGTGAATTGCATTAATCAAGAAAACTATAACTTTCTATGTAATTTTTATTAAGAGCTAGAAAATTAATCTCTCTTGTAAGTCTATCTTTTCCCAGTATATTTGTAAATTCAATATCTTTAATAGGGATGAACTTATTCTCACTTGTATACTGGTTTTGAAAATTATTCACTTTGCCCTTTAGTGAATACATAGAATTCCCTGTTCTGGAAGTGTATATTTGCATGGTTTTAGACATTGTTTTATATTTATCTAAATTTTTTGCTTGCTTTCTTAGCGTATTGTTTCCCATTTCTTCAAAATAATCATAAGCCAGTATAATATCATCAATCTTTATTTTAAGATTTTTAGCATTCTCTTGTGTAGAGCCAGTTTTAATAGTTACATCATCTAATTCGATAAATCCTGGAGCTACCACATCTGTTGGATTAAAAACATAGGCTTTTTTAGGGGGTTTATTTAGAAGTGACACTGTTCTTTTATCTGCATTTCCGTTTGCCTTTAAGGTTCCTATATATTGAGTGCTCCCTGTGAGAAGTGTAACCTTCCACGAGTCTATGTTAGACGTATCTACTACTTTATCTTCCAGCGCCATTTTTACACATCACGAAACTTCATATAATAATTTAACAATTTTTACTTTAACCCTCTCTGGCAAAAACGAGTATATTTAAATATTTGTAATATTTGTAAAATTATATGGATTTTGTCTCATGGAATGTAAATGGTATCAGGGCAGCTATAAAAAATGGATTTAAAGAAAAGATTGAATCCTTATCTCCTGATATTTTATGTCTTCAGGAGATAAAAACACAAAAACAGGAATTAGCTCTCAATGGATATGTGTCTTATTGGAATTTTGCCGAGAAAAAAGGGTATTCAAGCACTGCAGTATTTACGAGGCTTAATCCATTGAAGGTCTCTTACAATTTTAATGGGGATATTGAAGGACGTGTAATGACCCTTGAATTTAATGATTTTTATCTGATTAATGTTTATACTCCTAATTCAAAAAGAGATCTTTCCAGGTTGCACTACAGGAAAGATTGGGATTATAAATTCAGAGAATATGTAAATGAGCTTGACAAAAGCAAGCCAGTTTTGGTTTGCGGAGATTTAAATGTTGCTCATCAAGAAATAGATATAGCTAACCCTTCTGGCAACAAGACCACCAAGTCAAAACCGGGAAACGCTGGGTTTACTGACCAGGAAAGAGAATATTTTACCAGATTTTTGGATTCTGGTTTTGTTGACACATTCAGATATTTTTATCCTGATTGGGTTAAATATTCATGGTGGACTTATATGTTTAATGCCAGAGCAAAAAATAAGGGCTGGAGACTTGATTATTTTTGCGCAAGTGAAAGATTAAAATCAAATCTAAAGGATGCTGGAATATTAAATGAAGTTTACGGGTCAGATCATTGCCCTGTAACACTTAAAGTAGATTTTTAATACCTTTTGATACTATGGTAAAGTGCATATATTTTGACCTTGATTCAGTACTTTATATATATACAGGTTTTATAGATAAAGCTGTCTTTGAATGCTCAAAAGAGATGGTAAAGCGAGGCTTGAAAGCAAACCATAATACAGCTCTTTGCAAACTTAAACAAATCAGAGCAGTTGACCCAAATAGTCCCAATCATTTTGATGAGCTTTGCTATCATTTTAATGGTTGTTATGATGAGGTTATTATAGCTTCTGGGATTGAGAAATACTGGGAGCTTAAAACAAGATTGATTAAGCCCGTTTATGGCTCAAAAAAACTATTGAAGCAACTAAAAGATTCAGGTTATATGCTTACGATAATCACTAATGGAGTACCTGTGAAACAGGCAGGGAAATTGGTTAAGATGGGCATTGATTCCTTTTTTTACAACCCTCATAGAAATGGGAAGAGTTTTAATTTCTATGCAAGTCTTGATAAAAAAAAGGCTAAACCTAAAAAGTATTTATGGGATTTAGCCAAAAATGACCTTAATGTAGGTTTTAGTAATTCTGTAATGGTGGGAGATAGATTATTTGCTGATATTTTCGGGGCTAAACGGTTGGGAATGAAAACTATTCTTTTAGAGCAGGGTCCCCATGCAGGTGAAATGCCTTTAGAGGTTTATAAGGAAAAAAAGTATGAGCTTAAAAAGATGGGTGTTACAAAAGATGAATTTTTTAAGTTAACTCACCCTGATTTTGTTATAAGGGATATCAGGGATATTTTTTCTGTATTAAAAAAGCTTTAAGTTGTTAAAAAATATTGTCTAAAATGCATATTATTAAGTTGGAGTTTACTATGCTTTAGCTTGAAAAGGTGAGATGCGCATCTGCAATCGCTTGAGCCAAAATCTTTTACAAAGGAATTTTCTTTTGAGATTTGTTGCGCAGTTTTGCATTCTTTTTCTTTTTGGGCTTGTTTATAATAGATTTCACTGATTAGAGAGTTTTTATCCTGCAGCAAGTAGTCGATATGCCACCTGATATTTTTTTCTTTTGAAAGATGTCTTTCAATTCTTTTTTTAAGATTGTTTTGGGCAGATCCAACATAACAATATTTCCCTTTTTCAAAATTAATTTTGCCCAGCGCGCCTATTTTTATTTTTGTGGCTTCTTTCACACTGATAATTAAAAGGTATACACCTTTTAATCTGGTTTCATTTATTGCTTTCATGCTGAGTCAATAGCATCGAAAACATACTCCATATACATTAGAGAAGGCCCTCCTCCCATCAATACTGCTGTAAGACATCCTTCTATGATTTCGTTACTGTTTGCACCAGCTTTAAGAGCGTTATTTACATGAAAATAAATGCATTTTTTGCATTGACGGCTGACTGCCAGTGCTACACTAATAATTTCTTTTGTTTTTAAATCAAGGCTGCTTTCTTTCTCAGCCTCATCCATAAATTTTTGAAAAGCTTCTGCAAACTCCGGGTAAGTCTTACTTAATCTTTTAAAAATCTCATTTATTTTATTTAATTCATCACTCATATTAATCACCTCTTAATGCCCGCAACTTTGGCTAAGTTCTGGAAGATTGTCAAACTCGTCAATTGCATCCTGAAGTCTGTCTTTTGTAGCTTCTTTAAGCATAATATTATTTTGGTTAAACAAGGTTATTGCTCTCATTCCCATCTTTTTTGCAACAACTACATCAGGGTTAGCAATCTCTTTTATCTGTTCAACAGGGCTTTTCTCCGGATCATGGTGGTCAACATCATTTTTTATAATTTTGGGTTGTGTTTCTCCTTCTTTGATTATAGCAAAATACGGAGCATGTCCAAAATGCGGCGAGATTCTTGAATCGCCTCCTGCATCATCTAATAGAGGAATAAATATTGTTTTTTTCTTTTCTTTTGTAT
The DNA here is from genome assembly GCA_051819785.1 of Nanobdellota archaeon. Lineage (GTDB taxonomy): Archaea > Nanobdellota > Nanobdellia > Woesearchaeales > DSVV01 > CAZBGG01. Next base: position 14,384 of record JBNJGV010000011.1, read on the forward strand.
TCAACCCTTCAATATTCTCATCTATATTCTCGCCATTTGCAATTATCGGTGTTATTTGCATTTCATTCAGGGCTTTTTCAGCTTTTGGGCCGAATTTCATTGCAATAACTTTGTCAACCCCTGCTTGATCAAGGATTTCAACTGCTCTTAAGCCTGCCCCGCTTGGTAAACCTTGGGCTTCATTTTTTATGCTTTCAGAAAACTTAAAACCCTCAGGGGTATTTTCAAAAATTAAAAAATAATTGCATCTACCGAACCTGTTATCCATAATACTTTTTTCATTATCTTCTTTTGCGCATATAGCAATCTTCATATTAATCACCTATTTCATTTTTTATATTACTTATAACCTTTTTTAAGTCCTCACTTGCAGGGCTTTCTGCCTCAATAAAATTTATACCATTTTC
>JBNJGV010000011.1:14890-35065 GCA_051819785.1 Nanobdellota archaeon
TTCCCGCATTCAGGGCATTTTTTTATAGGGTATTTTCTGCTTTTTGATTTGTAGATTTGCCTGCTGCACTCTGTGCAGGTATGAAAATCTTCTGATTGACTTTTTTCTATCTTTATTGCTTTACCATTAACTAGACAATCAGCGACCTTTTGCCTCGCTTGTAAAAGCAACCTATGAAACGTAGGCTGTGAAATCTCCATCTTTTGACTGCATTCATTTTGTCCTAATCCATTGTAATCTTTCAGGCGCAGTGCCTCATATTCATCGATTGTTAAGATTTTTTCACTTATACTTTTCAGTCCGACTCCTGCGGGCTTGAAAAAATAAAAGCATGGATTACTGCTTATCCTTCTGCATCTCCTGGGTCTAGGCATTCTTATCACTTCTTGTAAGACTTTTATTGCAATTCGGGCATTTTAAAGTTTTGCATGGTACACCCGGCTTTTTTTCTTCCTTGTAATCACAATCACTGCATACACAATATAAATTATCGGTGAAATCTTTTTTATTAGATTTCCACCTGTATCCACCTTTAAATCCTTTTAATTTATAGTAATTTGTTTGTGTTCCTGTTCCTTCTATGGAAATCTTAGCATAATTCAAATCAGAAAATGCATTAAAAAGTTTTTGCCTGAATTCTTCTGTTATGTCAGTTGCTTTTTTAACATTTATATCCTCTGGAAGTTTTATACTTATGTCGGCAGTAAAAATACTTCCCTTTTTTTGAGTTTTTAGCTCACTTAGCTTAATGTTATTGTTTTTAGCTATTGTTCTTATCTTTTTCTCTTTTTCTTTTCCTGCTGAAACATCCAATAAATTATCAGTTGCCTCTTTTCCGAGTTCAATAGATTCTTTTAGTATGTACAGTCCAACTAATATTGCAACAACCGAATCTGCATATATCCATACCCATTTTGTAAGCACTAGCCCCAGCAACACACCTAGTGATGTGAAAACATCTATCTTGTCGTGAGCGCCATCTGCAACCAGCGCGAGGCTGTTTTCTCTTTTACCGGTTTTTATTTTCCAGGTTGACATACCTGCATTAACTATTGCAGAAAATACCATCACACCCATAGCGAGCGCATTAACAGTAACTTCAACTGGATTAATTAGATTAATAATTGCCTGATATATTATATAAGCTCCTGCTGCGAAGATAAATAAGGAAATGAAAAAGCCGAATAAAACCTCATACTTATGATGTCCATAAGGATGCTGCTCATCTACTGGTTTTTTTGAAATCTTAATTCCTATATATGTAATTGCAGATGAAACTATGTCTGTTCCTGAATGAGCAGCTTCAGCTAAGATTGATGTTGATTTGGATAATATTCCCACAATTAGCTTAAAGATAAATAAAAAAATATTTTCAATTAGTCCTGCAATTGAGACTGTGTCTTTATTCATTTTCGAGTTTTTCAAGATGCTTTTCTATATCCTCTTTTTCCTTATTTAATGCGTCTCTTTCTTCTTTTAGCATTTCTTTTTCTTCTTCTTTTGTTATGCTGCTAAAACCCCAATGTTTATTGAATCTTTTAAATCTGCCTTTGAATCCTCTTTGCAATCCTCTTGCGCATGGACCGCGTCCCGCTCCTGTTGCAGGCCCTAATCCTCTTGGTCCTGTTCTATCATTTCCTGGCATATTTTCACCTCTGTTTGTTTTTATTGAATATATATTCATAACTAATATATAAATTTTTTTGATCTGTAGCTCACTGATGTTAATTGCAGGTAATTAGCTAAATCTGGATGAAAGGCAATAATGAGGATTAATTTAATTTTAAATTGAGAACTGGATTACATATTACTAAACTTTTACTTTTTAGTTCCTATATTTTTTCAAGCCATCTGTCTATTGTATTAGAAAAATCTTTTATATCTTCTTTAGAGGACCTGGCACTTAAGAGCTCATCAAGTCTTTTATTAACATAAAAGGAGTTATATGATATGCCTTTACTTTTCATATAGTTCCTAAAGGTTTCGCATATGTATGAAATACATGTAGGTGATTTATGCGTTTTAAGTATACAGCCATCATCGCTGTGGTAGCAGCATTCGCTATACTCCATTTCCCCTTCTTTGAATACTTTTGCAGGTTCCACCAGCCCATATAATTTATTTCTTTGCAAAAAAAACTCTTTGACTATATTATCATGATTGTCAAAAATATGATAATTCATATTACAACACCCAATAAATCCAGGTATATTCGAGTTCATAAGTGAACTGGTTTTGCTTATGCAGTTTTCCATGCAAAAGTCTAGATTTTCAAAAAGTGTTTTCATCTTTTCCTCCAGGCCAAGGTATTTTTCCATAATTTTTTCAGGGTTGCTTATTCTGTTCGGTGCAGTAACACTTTCTTCTCTTTTGATAGCTGAATATTCTTTTAAGTTTTGTTTTTCAAATATAATAGCCATTTTTTTCACTAGTAAATTTTTTTATGAAATAATGCGGTAATGTATTGTATTTATAGGTATGCCTCGTGTAATAATTCAGTTTTTAAATTTTCTCCAAGGAAGTTTTCAGAAGCTTTTTTAAAATGTCCTCGGATAAGAAATAAAAACATCTTCTGATATTTATTAGCTTCAAGAATTCGATAGTTTTATATACTTATAAGGCAAGAATGTGAATATTATAATCTGGAGGTGAATATAATGTCTTATGATTTTTTTGTCCAGACTTATTTGGACAGTGGTGTAGGCGGACCGGCTGTTGCAGGCGGGTTTATGGCTGCGTTGGCAGGTTTTTTAATTATTGCTTTATTTGTCGGCTTGGTGTTTTATATTTATAGCTCTTTAGCCTTTATGGCTATAGGAAAAAAAGCAAAAGATAATTTACCTGGCCTGGCATGGATACCCGGAATAGGGCCTGCTTTGATTGCATTTAGAGCATCTGGTATGCATTGGTGGCCATGGCTTTTACTAATCGGTTTTATAATACCTGTGCTTAATGCTCTTGCATCTTTAGCTTTCACTATTGTTTCAGTGATCTGGATGTGGAAGATGTTTGAAAAAATTAATAGACCTGGTTGGTGGGCAATCCTTATGCTTATTCCGCTAGTCAATTTGGTTGTCATGGGAATAGCTGCATGGTCAGGTAAAAAATAAATTCTTTTCTTTTTTGTTCTAGCGTTTTATTTTTTTTTGTAAATCAAATTAATAATTATTGCGATATTTAGCAAAAATTTTTTATTTAAATGTTATGTTATTTACTTTGTAGGTTAGAAACATTTCCTCTTTTTAATGCGATATATTTAAAAATGCTGCTTTTTTACAAATTAATATTACAGAGGGGAGGATAATTATGAGCAGAAATTATGATTTTAAAAAGGTTGAACCAGAGATTCTTGAGTTTTGGGAAAAAAATAAAGCGTGGGAGAATTCAAAGAAAAGAAATGAAGGCAAAAAAAAATTTTATTTTCTTGATGGCCCTCCTTATACTTCTGGGAAAGTTCACATAGGCACTGCCTGGAATAAGAGTTTAAAGGATGCTGTGTTAAGATACAAAAGGATGCAAGGCTTTGATGTATGGGACAGGGCAGGCTATGATATGCATGGTATGCCTACAGAAATGGCTACTATGAAAGAATTGGGTATTGAAGATAAAGAAGAAATTGAAAATATGGGTGTTTCTGAATTTGTAAAGTCATGTCGCGACCTTGCACAGCGCAACATGCTTGAAATGAATAAGGATTTTACGCGTTTAGGTGTATGGATGGATTTTAAGAACGCTTACCAGCCAATATCCCCTGAGTATATTGAAGGTGAATGGTGGCTTATTAAAAAGGCACATGAAAATAATAGATTATATCTTGGTGAAAAAACCATGACCTGGTGTCCAAAGTGTTCCACAGCTTTGGCAAAGCATGAGTTAGAATACAAAAAAGTGACAGATAATTCAATTTATTTGAAATTCAAAGTTTCAGGTGCAGAAAATGAGTTCCTGATAGTCTGGACTACAACTCCCTGGACAATTCCTTTTAATCTGGGAGTAATGGCCAGTCCTGAAATCACTTATGTTAAGGCAAAAGTTGATGGTGAAATATGGATTCTTGCTAAAGAATTAGCAGAGGAAGTTATAACTCAGAAGGCTGAGCAGGAATTTGAGATTATCGATGAATTTCAAGGTAGTGTTTTGAAAGGTCTTAAGTATGATCATCCATTGTATGATGAGTTAAAAGCTAATTATGATGCATTAAGTGAAAAAGCAGAAAAAGTGCATTCTATAGTGATGTCCTCAGAATATGTAACTACTGAAGCCGGAACAGGCCTTGTTCATATGGCTCCTGGCTGTGGTCCTGAAGATTATGAAGTAGGTCATAGAGAAGGAATTCCTCCCTTTAATGGATGTGATGAAAAGGGCCATTTTACTGAAAAAATGGGACCTTTTGCTGGTTGGCATGCTAAAAATGATGAGAAAAAATTTGTTGATTACTTTACCAGTAAGGAGAATGTTCTCGTTAAGTCAGAGAATGTCTACCACGATTATGCTCACTGCTGGCGATGTAAGAACCCTATTATTTACAGGACAACAAGCCAATGGTTTTTCAGAGTAGAAGACCTTAGGGAGAATATGAGGGAATTAAATTCCCAGATTAAATGGATTCCTGGCTATGCTGGCTCTAAAAACTATGATTCATGGCTTGAAAATTTAAGAGATAATGGTATTACAAGACAGAGATACTGGGGGACTCCTCTTCCAGTATGGAAATGTAATAAATGTGATGAATATGTTGTTATAGGCTCAATTGATGAATTGAAAAAATACGCGAGTCATGTGCCTAAAGACCTTCATAAACCCTGGATTGACAAGGTGAAATGGACTTGTCAATGTGGCGGAACTATGCATAGAGAGCCTGACATACTTGACGTATGGATCGATGCAGGTTCAGCATCATGGAATTGCCTGGATTACCCGAGAAGGGACGATTTATTCGAAGAGATGTTCCCTGCAGATTTTATTTTAGAAGGGATTGACCAGATAAGGGGTTGGTTTAATCTACTTTTTGTAGCTTCTATGGTGAGCATGGAAAAACCAAGCTTTAAATCTGTTTACATGCACGGATTTGTGCAGGATGCTCATGGGAGAAAAATGTCCAAGAGCCTGGGGAATTACATCCTTCCTGATGAGGTTATCAGTAAATATGGAGCTGATACTTTCAGGTACTATATAATCGGTGGAACAAATCCCGGACAAGATATAAATTATAATTTTGATGATATGAAGATAAAGCACAAAAATCTGGGGATATTGTGGAATCTGAAAAACTTATTGATTGATACCTGTGAGGCTTATAGCCTTAAGCCCAGCTTTGCTGATAGGTCTGAATTTGGTACTGCTGAATTGTATATAATTTCAAAGATGAATTCAATTATAAAAAAACAAACTCAAGCAATGGATTCATACAGGATTAATGAGACTCCCGAGAATGCTGAAGAATTATTTTTAGAGCTTTCCAGAAATTACATCCAGATTGCAAGGGACAGGCTTAACCAGGGCAGAAAAGAAGAAAAGCAACAGGTAGTCAATGTAATTTATGAGGTACTGCTTACTACATTAAAGATATTTGCTCCGGTTGCTCCAATGATTACTGAAAAGATTTACCAGGAGTTCAAAAAGTCTTTTGATTTACCTGATGAAAGCCTTCATCATACAAATTGGCCAAGTTTTAGTGAAGATGAAATTAATAACACCCTGGAAGATGACTTTGTTGTTGCAAGTGAAGTAATACAAGGAGTATTGAACGCAAGAGAAAAAATCCAGATGGGACAGAGATGGCCGCTTTCAAAAGCCTTGGTTGTGACAGTAGACAGCAAAATAATCAAGTCTGTAAGCAGGATGGAAGAGATTATTAAAAGCCAGACAAATGTTAAAGAAGTTGAGGCTCTTGATAAACTTAAAGAGATAAAAAGTGTAGTAAAGCCTAACTTAGCAGCTCTTGGTAAAGATTTTGGTTCGAAAAAAGATACTATTCTTGAAAGGCTCCTTGCAACTAATAATGAAACTCTCTTGCATGAGCTTGAAAAAGGCGCTCATAGTATGAAAATTGATGACAAAGATATAGTAATCGAAAACCGGCATGTAAAGGTTGAAAGAGAGGTTCCTGAGCATCTTACTGAAACTGAAATGAAGTTCGGCCATGTATATATTAACAACACTCTTACTCCTGAACTACAAGCAGAGGGTTTTACAAGAGAAGTTATCAGGAGAGTACAGAATTTAAGAAAGACTGCTGGCCTTAAAAGGAATGATTCTGTTAACTTAATTATCCAGTCTGATGAGAGAATGGTTCAAAAGCTAAGCAGGTATTCTGAAGAGATTAAGGAAAAAGTGGGAGCAGATTCTCTTGATATTGGCGTGAAAGTAAATCACTTCAAAAATAAAGCAAGTGAAAAAATAAAGAGCAGAGATTTTACATTTAGTATTGAGAAAGTGTGATACTTTTTCTTATTTTTCTTATATTTTAATATAATGCATTTATGGGAAAAATAATGCTTTTATAAGAAGTACTATAGCTAAAATTGTAAGAGTTGGGCCTATAACAAAATTAAGCCTTTTTTCTGAAAGATTGTTTGCAATTTTAGATGTGAAATATGCTCCGATTATTCCTCCTACTGAGCCTACGATAAGCCCTGTCATTGAAAAGGGCATTAGGATATAATGATTGATAGCACCTGCCAAAGCTATAAATGCCATGCCCAAAACACTTATACCTACTGCTTTGTGGGTGGGGTATTGTAAAATTATAGTAAGTGTCATAAGAAGCATTAATCCACCCCCGCCTCCAACAACTCCCAGTATTATACCATTTACAAGTCCCCAGATTATACTTAGCCATTTTCTTTTTTTGGAACTGATACTTAATCTTTTTAGACAATTAGGACACGGCAAGGTAAACCTCATACCAGCAATAAGTATTCCAGCTCCTGCTAAAATGGCCAAAGCATTGCTAGGAATATTTATAGATATTGTACTTCCTGCTATAATTCCGATTAATATGGCAATAATTAATGGTAAAATTGGTTTTATATGGAATTTATTTTTTATTTTATATACCATGTATGCGGTTACTGATGAGAAAATATCTATACTAAGCGCAAGACCAATTGCCTTGTAGGGATGATAGTTCAAAAAAACAACCAGAATCGGCACAACTACTAATGTGGCACTTCCTCCAAAAAGACCGGTTACAAGGCCCGCGCCTATTCCTGCAACGATTAATAATATTATTTCTATAAGCATTTTTCAGGGTTTTTATCAGTTTAAAGATGTTGTTTTAGGTTCAAAAAATTTTTTAACTAACTCATCTGGCTTCATAACTATTTTCAGGGTTTCTTGTTCCGGGAAAATCTTTTTATAATTAGTCCATGCATAGCGCTCATCTAAATATACCACTGCGCCTTTATCGTTTTCACTTCGTATACATCTTCCTGCTGACTGTAACGTTTTATTAAAAGCTGGGAATACATAACCATAATCCCAGCCCTTATTGTATTTTTTATCGTAATAAGCGATAAGCTCTTTTGTTTTTAAATCAGGTTGCTGGAAGGGCAGACCTGTTATTATAACTGCCTTTAACAAGTCTCCAGGAAGGTCAATCCCTTCATAAAAATTTCCGGAAGTGACTCCCAGGAGAACTGCTCCAATGTTTTGGTATTGTTTGAATTTCTCAAGAACCTGGTTGCGTTGTTCTACTGTCATTCCGGGTTGTTCATAAAGGCATGATTTTCTAATGATCTTTTCAAAGTATTGAGCAACGCAATCTCTTAAGTAATAGCTTGGGAAAAATATTATTGTGTTTCCTGGTACATTATTGGCTATTCCTGCGCATTCCTGAGCAATTGTCTGATACATGGAAAAGCTTCTCTTAGAGAATTTAGTTGAGGTTTTTGGAACAATCAGGTTAAGTTTATTTTCTTTTGGAAAGGGACAAGGATATGTCTTTAAAATCGTTTTTTCAAAACCTAAAACATCCCTATACATTACTGGCGGATTTAATGTTCCTGACATTAGTACTGTTGATGTTGATTTTTGTACAATATCTTTTGAAATTATTGCCGGGTCAAGGCAGTTATTAGTTAATGTTATTATTTCGCCTGTTCTGTTTTTTTCTTTTGATATTATCCTGGCAAAACCTGTTTCAGGATGCTGCTGCCAGTTATGAAGGAAATTGCTAATACTGCCCATGCTGCTTTGCCTTTGTTCACTTCTGATTTCTGTTGCGCACTCTTCAAGGTCTTCTGTGAGTGTTGTAAAATCAATCTCTTGGTTAACTTTACTTATAAAATCCTGCTTACTTACAAGACCTTCTTTTGCTTTTAGATTATAAGAGAGTCTTTTTATTATGTTATCTAAATGGTTTAGAGCTTCAATGTATGAATTAAAGCCATATCTTCTTGCTTCTTTGATAGCCCTTTTTATATTCGCATTTGTCAGCCTTTGTGTTGCAAGTTCCATCAAGCGTGGCGGCAGATTATGAGCCTCATCAACTATAATTATGCTTTCATTTAGGTCTTTATTTGTTTTTTTAAGGAATAAATCGCTTATCTGTGGATGAAAAACATAGTAATAATCTGCAATTACAACATCTGCCTTAGCAGCCATTGAAAGGCTTAATTCATAAGGGCATAATTTAGCCCTTTGGCAGACTTTAGTTATTTCTTCAGAATTTGATATAGTTTTATTTAAGTCTGATATTGCGCTTTTGGCTTCAGTGGTCAATTTATTCTTATTTTTTGTGTTCAGGAAAAATTCGCATTTGTCACCTTCTTTAAGGCTTTTGCAATATTCATAAAATTCTCCGGAATAAAGCTTGTCAATATTTGGCTGTGAACACATCCATTGCCTTCCAACAATATCAATAACCTTTAAATCAAGATTAAATTTTTCTTTCATGGCTTTAAGTGTTTCAAGAGCAATCTTATGCTGAGTGTGCCTTGAAGTCAGGAAAAAAATTGTTTTTTCATGCTTTTTAGCATATTTGACTGCTGGGGCCATAACTGCTGCAGTTTTGCCAATTCCGGTAGGGGCGTGGCATATAAAGTTTTGTTTATTCTCTAAAGAGGCCTGAAAATCCTTAATTAGCTCATTTTGTTTGTCTCTTACGGTGTGAAAGGGAAAATAGCCAAGTTTCTCATAGTTTTGTTTATCCATCGAAATGAAAAAAAATATAAATGATTTAAATTCTCTTTTACCTATTGTAATATATATTACTAGAAATAGCTTGTAATGGCTGTTTTATGAAATATCTTTTTAAGAAGAATATGAATAAAGGAAGGTAAAGGTGACAGTAAATGGCAAATGATAAGATTTTCAATGTATTTTTTAGAGAGAAGCCTACTTTGATGTTGATAGGTTTATACAATGCTAAAGGTGAAGTATACGCTTCATCTCTTGCTAAACAGATAGATTGCACCTATTCTCATGTTGTAAAAATACTTCAACAGATGGAAAAGGCAGGTTTGGTTATTTTTAATAAAACCGGAAGGCTAAAGCTTCTTTCTTTAACCAAAAAAGGTGAAGAAGTTGCAGCCAGTATTGACAAAGTCAAGACAGTTCTTTGATTTTTTCTATTTTTTTCTAATTATTAAATTAATAAAAATAAAAAACAACTATTTAGTTTCTATTGCATTGTTATATCGTTCCTTGTTTGATTGCCTAAGCAGCGACTCAATGCTTTTTTGCTCTCTATCGAGAATCATGTTAGGATCACTATTATTTATACGCTGTATTGAATCCACTGCTTTGTAAAAGCTTTGAATCATTTGCTTGTGGTAGCTTTGCAGAATTTCAACTCCCTTGTTTAGTTGGTTAAGTCCACTGGAAAGTGAAACACCATCTCTCCAAACTTCTGCATATTCGCCAAGCCTTTTTTGGTAAACATCAGCTTTTATCTGTGTTTCCTGCACACTGTCTATCATATTCCTGAACAAAGCATTAAGAGTCCTTTTCATCTCAATATCTTGATCAAGTTGTTTTTTCATGTACTGTGACACATTGTGACGTGTTCTTACATATGATTTATTTTGCTCAGCCTCAATTTCATTTTTTAATGCAGTATAATACTCATTTGGGTTTTCGTTTTTATTGTATTGGGATAATTTCTCAAGTTTTGCTTTATGATCCTTAACTACATCAGGAATTGAATTTTCAAGCGATTCAAGTTCGTTGTAATTTTTAATTGCCCTGTCAATTGAGCGATTCAATTCTTTTTCTCTTTTTTGATGCCTTGGTTTATAAGACCTTACAACATCAAGAAGTATATAATTCATTTCAGAAACATTCTCTTTTTGCTCTAAAAATAAGTCGTAAATTCCTTTTCTTGGTTTATTTTTGCCTATAACCCTCCAGACTCCGTCGACAACGCTTGTAAGTCCCCTGTATAAATCAGATTCATTTATTTTCCGTAATTTTTCAAACTTTTTTTGGTTTTTGTTTATTGCTGACACAAGTTCAGGAAGCGTCTCAAGCCCTCCTGAGGGACCAGTATTCATGGGACGGTTTACATCATATAATTCTTCAAGCTGGCTATCTTGGTTTTGCAATATCTCAGGGTAATTATTTTCATCCAAAATGGGGCTATTTTCTCCATAGTTATTTTCAAGATTTTTTTCCAGACCTTTTTCATAGCCGAGATTTTTTTCTAAGGTTTTTTTTTCTTGGCTTTTACTATGAGCCTCTCTTTTTTCCATTGCTTTTGCTTTACAATGCTCCTTTATTTTTTTATCCAGATCTTCATTCATTAGGAATCACCAAGCTATTTTCTTTTTACTAAATTCCTGCTCATAAAAAATCCAAAGGCAGGTCTTATTAAGTCAGTAAAAGCAAAAGCCTTTATATCGTTTATTTATGAAAATCTGTAAATATTCCTGTTTAAGTTGGAATAATTTCCTAAAAATTAGTAAAATATGTAAATTTTTTATTGTAGAATTAATGAATTAGTTTACGATACAAACTTAGGTTCTCTTTCGGGCACGAATTTACGATAATATCCCTTCTCATGAAAGCAATATATTTTGCAGAAAAAATCAATGCTCTCTTTAAATTTTTGATACTGGTGCTTGTTTTCTTCCTTTCTCAATAGATAAACTGGATTTACTTTATTGATAACTTTTCTAAAATAGTTATTATTTTTCGAATCCATTTTTTCCCTTTTTTCATTTATCTTTTGGAAATTTTCAAACAAAAGATCATGTGTGTAATCAAGTTTCCTTTCAATAATTTTCCTGTCAGTATTTACTGAATTAACTTTTTCAAGTATATCATCAGTTATATAAGATCGGCAATCCCCCTCTTGAATAATTTTTGAAAAGTAATAAATTGATTTATCAAGCTGGAAAATATTATTGCAAGTGGTTTCAAAATCAAGTTTTTTATTAGAATCGAAAAGTATATCTTTGGTTTCATAGCTAAGTTCTAAACTTTTGTTTACATAAAAGGAAAGCAGTTCTAATTCCTCTTTTATAATTCCTAGATTTATTTTTTTATTTTCTATTTTTTCAGGTATATGTTCTATTTGTTTTATTGATTTATTCATGGCTTTAAGCGTATTTTCTGCTTTAGAATATTGCGCGTTAATCTCTTCTAATACATTGTAGGCTTTGTTGATATCTCCTGCTGGAAGATTATCTACATCAAGGGCCTTAGCATATTTAACAGCATCTCTATGAAGCTTTTTCTTTTTATTTTGCTTTACTGAAGTCAGCCTTTTTTTTATTAAATCAAGTTCATTTTTGTATTGAATTGTGTGATTATTAATTTCACGGGGGGAAATAGTAAATCTTTTTTTTTTATCATATAATGTATTTAATTGATCTTGTGTTAATGTCTCATATGAAATGTTTTCAATAAAATTACAGAGGTCTCTTATTGATTTAATGCCCCTAGAATAATTTTCTGTTTTTTCTTTTATTTTAGTGTAATAAGACAGACTCTCCTCAACAGATTTTATGTTTTCATCTATAGAAGAAGTGTTATAGCCAAATAATGTGTAATTATATTTAGCTTTCTCGAGCTTATTTAGAGCTTGTTTTGTTTGATTATAATCCTTTTCAATGTCATAGGTTGGCTCTTTTGGAATATTAATTGACTCATAAATATCAATTGTACAGGCCCTTATATAGTTTTCTATTGATGAAATTGAAGAATTATATAGCTCTTCAAGAGGCGCAATTAATTTCTGGTAATTTTTATCTTTTGTGTATTGCTTAACAGGTTTTAGTGTTTTTGTAATCTCAGTTTTAAGGTGTAGTATTTTTTCCGCGCTTTCAAAGGTAGGTTCTTGCGCTATGAGTTCCGATAGCATGTTTTTGTAAGAAAGCATATCTGACTTAATGTCATTAAGCTTATCAAGATCTTTCTCATATTCTTTTGTTTTTATAAGTTTTCTGAGACAATCTTTTGGTTGATCAGGGAGTTCAGAAGCAATATTTGGATTAATTAGTGAGTCTAAAGTGTGGTCTACTAAAAGAATTAATTTTAGGTCATTAATTGATGCAGCATTATTTGTAAGCTCGGCTGATTTATCTTTTTTTAAAAGGCTTTTATAACACTCCTTACATATAGCGGATTCTATAGAAGGAATTCCTATGGAATTATTTTTATGTTCCCCATTTTTTAGATTCAAATTTTTAAATTTGGAAAGGAGCTTCCCTGGCTCCTTATTGATATTTTTAAGGCTTTTTAGATTACCTCCCAATGCTCTATAATAGTCCTTTATGGTGGTTGTAGTTAAATCTTCATTTAATGCGCTATCGCTAAGATTATGCGCAAAGTAACTTAAATAAATATTAGAAACAAGACTTAAATTATTTTTTTTAATTTTTCTTACGCTTTCTGATGCTATGATTTTTTCAAGGTTATCCATTTTGGTAAAATTCAGGTTTTAGGAAAAAAGCGAAGTATAATCCGCGAAGTTTTTTAATCGGGTTTAATCATATACCATAAATTTTAGTTGAAAGAATAATAGAAAACAACTTTAATAAATCTTAATAAACAAAAACTGCAAATTTTCTGGCAAGTCCAGGAAAATCTACAATTTATCCAGTAAATCAACAAATTTATCTATCCTGAACGGATATTTTCTTTTTAGGTATGTACTGCTTTGGCAAACTTGTTTAAGATAATCTTTTTTGTGAAACCTGTTTTGTTTAAGATATTATTTAGCAACTGTGTTTTGTTTTTTTCTCATTAAGTAAACTTATTCTTTTATTATTAAGAGAGAAATATTTTATAGGCCCCTTTAGATAATTATTTGTATAAAGCCCATTTATTGCTTCTCCCACCATCAGGCTGCCTATAAGCATATTAGACATTACCACGCTTCCCTCAGGATTTTCTCCGCATGAAACAATGTCGTAGGGAGGTGGCATCTTCTCAACTGACATCTGACAATCTATGCACTTTGTTTTTCCGGGTATATACGATGCTACTTGTCCGCTTGTTGAACTAACGCCACCATCTATATACATAATATTATTTTTTACTGCATACCTGTTAATCCATAATCTTGCAAATTTACTATCGAGGCAGCCAAAAATAACATCATAGCCTTTTAGGTCTTCTTCTTTAAGTAAATAAATATTATTTCTTTTTTCTTCATTTCTTAAACCAAAATATTTATTTATAAATTCATTTTCACCAATAAAATCATTTTCTGGGTTTTTTTGATACCATCTTTCCTTTTCAAATTCATATATTTTTTTTAGCCACTTTTTGTCATTCACTTTACCAAGCTTTGCTTTTATACCTTTAGCTGGGTTATTGTGAGTAAGTTCATTTATTCTATTAGCTAATGTTTTTGATTTATATTGGTCAATACTATCATAAAGCAGTATTTGCCTGTTGAGATTATGCTCTTCTGTTTGGTCAAAATCAATTATATCTATTTTCCCCCATTTCATTAATCCTAAGTTTAATGCAACATAATTGCCTATTCCGCCAGCTCCTACAACTAAGGCTTTTTTCCCCTTTAGTAGTTCTGGAATACGCCCATCTTTTTTAGTGTCTTTTCTTTCTTCAGAGTAAAGGCAGTAGGATAATGGAGTGTTATTGGGTAAGGGTTTGTCGTTTTTTAAGTTATCATACAAAAAAGATAATTTTCTTATTTCTTCACATACATGGGCCGCAGCAATTCCGCTACTGAAAGTTCCTTGTTTTTTGCTATCAAATTCTTCCATAATTAAATTTTCAAGTGATGGTCTATTATTTGTTTTCAATTTATTTGGTTGGTATTTTGTTACCACACTTTTTCCACCATTTGAAGCTGCCGAGATTAAGGGTATTTTGTAGTCTAATGAAAATTTAAGCGCTTTTAATTTTGTTGAGGTTTCATTTGATGCATCTATTAATATACTAGGCTTATGCTTATAAGCCATGGCCTCGCAGAATTTTGAATAAATTGTGTTTATTTGCATATCTTTGTTTATCTTTTCAAGCCTTTCTTTAATTGCTTCGCACTTGGATTGGCCCAAGCTTTCTTTATCGCATAAAAAATTCAGTTCTTTATTTTTTATGTTTGCATTATCCATAATGGTAAGCTCGCCTATACTTAGGCCGCTCAATCCCGCCATAATATATTGTGGTAATAAATCACTTCCTATAACCATCACTCTTTGTTCGTTTAATTTTTTCTGGTTCTCCTCACCCCATGCTAATAGATTACGGCTTTCAAGAGTACTCATTTATATCCCACCCGTTTCTTAGGATAATATCGTATGCATCTTTTAAGGTTTCAAGTTCTAACTTTTCAGAATGTTCAAGTTTACGTTTATTAATCCGCTTGTTAATGGACTTACTCCGTTTTCGATATAGCTTAGCATTTCTAAAAACATTGTCATATATTATATTCAGGTTATTGCGGGACTTAACAAGCAATAGCCTGGCGTTAGAATCAGAGTCTTCTATAGGTTTATACTTATCTATGAAATTATAAATTTCATTTATATTTGATTTTAAGGTGACAAGTTTTTCTGCTTCTTTTTTTTTACGAGCATAAAGAGGGAGTTCACTTAATATTTCAAGGCTTGTCTCATATTTTTCTTTTATATCGCTATAATCCTTGTTTAGTTTAGCGTATTTTTCTGGACTCTTTTCAAGAGAATCTTTTTTTTCATAATTAGTAGCAGCTTGTTTGGTCATATTTTCAAGTGAATCTTTATCTGGCCTGGAATTATCATCTTTCTTACCTTTATTTTTATTGTACTTTTCTGCTAAGATATCCACTCTTTCTTTTAATTGCCTGTCAATTTCTTCTTTATCAACACTAGTGAGTCTTTTATCTGTTGGAACAACCTCATGTGTTATCTTATGAAATGAATAATTGCCGTTATATCTTATGCCAAGGCATGTGTATGGAGTGTCGTTTCTTTGATTAAAAGTCATTCCATAAAGCCTTTTAATTTTAGTAGCAGTAATATTTAATTTTTTAACGGTATTTGTCGTTACTCTTTTTGGAATATATTCAAAAACATCAGCTTTTATGATTTTCTTTGTCAGTCCATTATCAATAATAAGCTGCTTTTTTTCAGGCTCATAAATTATATTTTCTTTGCTTTCTTCTTTTTGTGTTATTGTTTTGTAATTACCTAGTTGATTACTCAATTTTTTAAACATTGCGTGATCATCAGGAGAATAAAATACGCTCATATCCGCATGGCTATGGCCATGTCCAATCACCTTTTTATTTTGTTTTTCAACTTCTTCAATGGTTTTTCTTTTCCCAGCAGGCGTCGGGAAACAGTATGTATGTTTTAAGTATTGATCAAAGTTTATATGAGCATCTGTAATTACATCTTCAGAGTTATTCTTATCATTTGTTAAATAAAACATAACTTCAA
The DNA here is from genome assembly GCA_051819785.1 of Nanobdellota archaeon. Lineage (GTDB taxonomy): Archaea > Nanobdellota > Nanobdellia > Woesearchaeales > DSVV01 > CAZBGG01. The sequence continues at coordinate 30,730 of JBNJGV010000011.1, forward strand.
TTGGCTCAGAATAAAGCTCACTTACTCTTTTTGCTATATAATTGGATTTTTCAAGAGCATACTTGGAAATCTTCACAAGTGAGAATTCTCTTTTTACAAGCTTTTCAAGATCTGGATTTGTAATCATTTTAAGACCTCTTTACAATATACAATATAATGTATTATAAATCTTAATAAACAAAAACTGCAAATATTCTGGCAAGTTCAGAATAATTTACAACTTATCCAGTAAATCAACAACTTTATCTATCCTGAACGGATATTTTCTTTTTAGGTATGTACTGCTTTGGCAAACTTGTTTAAGATAATCTTTCTCTCGCTCGTTTAATACACTATTATATTGGTTTGAAATTTCTTCAAGCGCTTTCAGCCTTTTTCTCCAGCTCCATAGCCTTGTTTCTTCAGGGCTTTCCTGAAGCTTGCCGTTTTTAATATCCTCAAGATTGCTACGATATTCACCTAGAAGGATTTTAGAGATTTTCCCCGCCATATTGCTTGAATTAGTGTTGTAAAAGGCAGAAAGGTTTTGTCTGTAGGTCCCTTTATTAGCAAGAGTTGCCCAATAATCCTGCTGCAGGTTTTTATAATCTTTTCTAAGTGTATTATATTCAGTTTTTAATTGATTATAATTATTTTGCAGTGCTTGATATTGTTTTTCAAGTTTAGTAACTTTGTCTTCAATATTTGAATTGCTTCTTTTGAAAGTAACAGGTTTTCTATCCTCTTTTTCTTTTGCACCAGAATAATTCTTTTTTTGTTGATTGTTGTATATGGGTATGGCTTTGCCAGGGTTTGGCTTTTTCTGACTATTGCCTGGAGATTTATAAGATTTATTATACTTTCTTGCTAGAACATCCACTCTTTCTTTTAATTGACTGTCAATTTCTTCTTTATCAGCGCTAGTGAATCTTTTATTTGTAGGGATAACTTCATGTGTTATCTTATGAAATGAATAATTGCCGTTATGTCTGATGCCAAGGCATGTGTATGGGGTGTTGTTTCTTTGATTGAAAGTCATTCCATAAAGCCTTTTCACACTAAGGCTGTTATACTCTGAAGGTTCATAATTTTCTTTATTATTTTGGTCTTTATTACTCAAAAAATTTAACAATTTTTTGCTTTTAGGGTTCTTATTTTGTGTTATTGTTTTGTAATTACCTAGTTGATTACTCAATTTTTTAAACATTGCGTGATCATCAGGAGAATAAAATACGCTCATATCCGCATGGCTATGGCCATGTCCAATCACCTTTTTATTTTGTTTTTCAACTTCTTCAATGGTTTTTCTTTTCCCAGCAGGCGTCGGGAAACAGTATGTATGTTTTAAGTATTGATCAAAGTTTATATGAGCATCTGTAATTACATCTTCAGAGTTATTCTTATCATTTGTTAAATAAAACATAACTTCAATTGGCTCAGAATAAAGCTCACTTACTCTTTTTGCTATATAATTGGATTTTTCAAGAGCATACTTGGAAATCTTCACAGGCGAAAATGCCCCTTTTACAATTTTTTCAAGGTTTCTTTCATTAATTGTTTCATCCATTTTCAATTATCCTATATTCTGGGATATTGTGCCTACGCGCATAATTTAAGGCATCTTCCCTATTTGTTGCAATTTTGCAATTGAGTTTTTCAGGGTGTATTACTGGTGTTAATTTTTCGTTTGTATATCCTTTTTCAAGTGTGAATTTGCCTTTTCTTAATACATCAGTTATTCGACGCGCCGTTCTTTGATCAAGTGTATATGGCTTTTTGAACTCTATATCTTTTTTTTGTTTCCATTTGTAGTTATCATAGCAAATGTCGCCTTGCATCTCTTTAGACTTGAATACAAATGGATGATCATATGGTATGTATTTAGAAGCGACTTTTGGCACATTTTCTATTCTGATTTGATCTTTTTGAACTTTAAGATGAACGAATAGCTCGCACTTTGAGAAAACATAATAGTTTGGGTTCCCATTAAATGTCCTTCCCATTATAAATGGTTTTATGCATTGCCTTAGCTCGTATCTATTATTTGACAATTTTTCAAGAGTGAGTGCGTCATCTGAATATAGTATCCCTTTGGAAGATGGCTTATTAAGCTCATTTTGAATACTTTTGTTAAATTCACTTAAATTTTTTATTTCATTTTTTATCTTATCCTCGTGCTTAATTGCATGTGATTTTATTTTCTTTTTGATTCTATTTGAGTATAATTTACTGAGTTCTTCTAAGTTTTTCCATGGCTTTAGATTGAAATGCTTTTTTCCTATTGTTACATAGCCTTTATTACTATCAGGCGATATTGTTGGCTGCATCTGATAACAAGTATTTTGCATACATAAGAACCCGGGTGATTTAATAATGTCGTTAAAGGCTGAACTATCATTATAAATTAAATCTAATCCTGGTGCCTTTGGCATTTCCCCAATATCTGTTTTTGGAAAATTACCTGTTTTTTTGGCAGTTGTGCTATAGGTTTTATTAGTTTTATAATAATCATTTAAAACATCGACCAGTATAAATCTTTCAACATCATTTACTTTTAGTTGCTCAGATTGTCTCTTTAATTTTTCAAGCTCATTTTTATGCTTTTGAAAATCCGATTGTGCTTTATTTATTTGTGAATTTATTATATTCTGGACATTTCCTTCATTTTTTTGAAGGAGCTTTTTTTCAAGATTTGATATGCTTTCTCCTTTTTCAAGGTCAAATGATTGATTTAGTACTGTAAAGCTATTTTCAGAATTATTTTTCCGCTCGATTGTATAGAGTATGTTGTCAAATACAACAAATGGCTCTTGGGTTAATGAAAAGTATTTCAAAAAATGGTCGTCTAACATTTTTTAGTTTAACCTTTTAAGGCCTTTTTAATTCAAATAAATGTGAAACATTTATTGCGCTGCAAAACTATTGGTTTAGTTATTTTATAAATTTTAGCTTTATAATAAAATAAATTGCAAGCCCAAATTAACAAAAACTCTTTGAATTTTTTAAACAACCAGAGCAAGGGCTTTGGATTGTGCTATTTCATCAAGACTTATTATCGGTCATAGATCAAAATAAATCTTAATTTTAGGTCGGTGTTTTTTAACTGGGCTTGCAATCAATAAACCAAAATTTTTACTTTAATTTTTCTTTTTTTGGTGGTTTAAGGCAAGCTTATTTTTTTGTTAAATCGATTTTATACATGGGTTTATCAAGCATTTTTTCGAGGTTGTATGTTCCTCCGGGGTCGCTACTTTCAAGGCAAAGCTTCATTTCATAGAATTTTTGCTCTTCACCACTATCACCTATAACACTATCAACATGAAGGATATCTTGTGTATAGTCTGATATTTTGTCATATAGATTCACGATTTTTTCCTCTCCATTCCCTTTAGGAATATAGGTCAATTGTAAGCTATTCTGATTATAATTATTAACAAAATTAATACAATCTTCAAGATAATCAGCCACTTCCTTTTCTTGAGCATTGTACCCTGAGTGGTATTCATCAGCAGTTGGATCGGCTAACTTATCAAGCAAATCAGCAAAATCCCTTTCTTCGACATATTTCATATCTACAGACCTGCTTAATGGTGGCTCCTCTGCCATTCTTGTGTCCAATGTTACATATACGGGTTTACCCATAATATCCCTCCTATTAATTTTATAGGGAGTAGGTAGGGTTATTGGCTTAAAAAATTCTTTTGAGAAAAAATTGTAAATATTACCTGTAAAATGGACGAATTTCTGGTTATCAGGACTGTTTTTGAAATATTTTCAATTAATTGGGTAGAGCTAAAGCTAATTAAAGCTTTTTACAAAAAAAAGCAGATAAGAATAAACCCAAAATTTTTGTTATTAAAAATCTCGGGAGAGATACATTAGATAATCTAATTCTGAATTTAAGTCTATTTTTAGAGATAAATCTACTAGATAAAAAAAAACTATGTAACTAAGAATAATTTATATTAAAATAAAAAAAACATTAAATCATTAAAAGGTGAAAAAACCGCACATTAGGTGTGAATATGGAAACGAACTTTTAGTAACCGCGTGCTGAATACCTTGGCGAACCTTGGCACTTACACACCGGTTCTATCAAACCTGTCTTTTACAGGAGTTCTAAGATGTTTCTTTTCGAGGAAGGCTTCGTGCTTAGATGCTTTCAGCACTTATCCTCTGAGGCGTAGCTGCCCGGCACATACCCTGTCGGATAACCGGTACACCAGAGGCCCCGAACGACCGTTCCTCTCGTACTAGGTCGTTCTTCCCCTCAAACATCAAACATTCCCGGTAGATATCAAACAAACTGTCTCACAACGTTCTGAACCCAGCTCACGATCCCTTTTAATGGGTGAAC
>JBNJGV010000012.1:0-30658 GCA_051819785.1 Nanobdellota archaeon
TAAAATAAAAACAGGCGACCAAATCACTTTTTCCAAAAAAGTTGGTGGTGACAGTGATGACTGGAGAACTTTTGCAACTCTTGGTGTTATTGTTGTTGCGGCTATTGCAGCTCCTTATTTAGCTGCTGCTGTTCCTGGGATTACAGCCGGAACGCCTTTATTTTATGGTGCATCTGCAGCTATAAGTGCCGGGATTCAGTATGGCGGGATGAGATTAATAGATCATTACATGCCTTTGCCTGATCCTGAAACACCTGATGGAGTAGAAAAATCACCAACATATAGCTCGAATAGTTGGAGAGAGACTAATCCTAATAATGAAGGATTAGTTATTCCTGTAACTTTTGGAAGGGTAAAGGTAAAACCTCCTGTTGTTTCAGCAAAAGTTGAAAATTCTTCAACAGATCGAGTGGATATTTGGTCTACGTATGAAGATCTCTGGACTTATGATGAAGAAAGGCAGCTAGAATATAAATTAAGAGAGTATGGGGATATTGTTAATTCAATATTATTAAGAATTTTAATTTCAGATAATGGTATTGATAATATTGAATCAGTCTTAATTAATTCATTGGATTTGGGAAAAAATTATCACAGTTTATTTGCTGAATTCTATCATCATTATGAAGCCAATCCCGGAAAATATGAACCGGAACTGGAAGATACAGGAGGTGGTTGGCTTTCATTTTCATATAAAATGAAAGCTTTTGAAAATCTTCTAAAAGAAACATCTTATGAAGTTCTGTGGTCAAAAGGCGGTGATGATGCAATAGACAGAAATAGATTGTTTTTTGCAATTGAGTCAGAAGAAACACCAAATCCTAAAAGTATGACAAGTGGTTATTACCTTGATAAGCCTGGTGAACTTCTTCACAGACAGTTTAATTCAGCAAATGGTTTTTTCCCATACATAAAACCCTGGTTAGCTCTGGATGCTGAAGGTAATTATGATTGGTGGGATTATCCAACAGATCCAAGGCCAACAATGACAAAAGGCTTTGAAGAGATGACAACTGTTTTTACATCACCAAGTTTTGACAAAAAAATAGTTAGATCAAAGCTTTCAAAAGAACTTGCCGGACAAACAGAAGGTGGAGTTGTTGTTTCTCCAAAGCAAAGTACAAAATCATCAGATTCATTTAAATTTGTATATATTTCTTTAAGATTTCCAAGAGGTTTGTATGCAGTACATGATGAAGGAGAGGAAGCTGGTGATAAAAAAGAAATATCACAAAGATATGTAATAGATGTAAGAAAAAAAGATGGTCACTGGAGACGTTGGGCAAATATAACAATAAAAGGACAGACATATAAATCAGCTGTAAAACATATCGGCCCTTTTCATGAAAATAAAACTTCATCTGAAATAACCACAATGCTTCAGGATAATCTTCAGTTTAATAAAGATAACTATCTTGCAGGATATTTAGAACCGGGAAAACTTGATATTTCATCAATTCCTCCAATATCAGAAATAATGGATATTAGAATAAGATTTGATGCCAGTACTAAAAATGATCAGTATCATATAAATGATACAACCGTTGATGCAGTATATTCTTATTATGACTATGATTTGCAGACATACCCCGGCTGTGCATTCATGGATTTAAGACTTGGAGCTTCAGAGCTTGCAAGTGGATCTATTCCAAAAATAGACATGATCATTAATACTGAATACTTAAAAATAAAAGATGTTAATTCTGATCAGGTTTTGGAAAAAAAAGCAAATAATCCTGCATGGCAAGCTTTAAAACTTTTAACAGATGATGAGATTGGGCTTGGTGTTCCGTTTGAAGATATTGTTTTAGCAGATTTTGTTGAATGGGCTGATTTTTGTGATGCAGAGGGTATAGTATCAAATTATGTCATAGATACTCAGGCAAGTTTTTCTGATCAGATTAAGCCAATTTATACACTTGGCCGAGCTTATCCGGTTAAAAAATCTTCAAAACATTCTATTTTGATTGATAAGCCAAGTCCTGTAGTTCAAATATTTAATGATTCAAATATAATAAAAGACTCGTTTTCAATTACTTATCTTTCTGCAAAAGAACAAGCGAATATATTTGAACTTGAATTTATGGATGAAAATCAAAATTTTGAAAAAAGAACTATAGAATTCAGACATCCATCAAATGAAATAGTCAGAGAAAACCGTATCAAATATTCACTTATCAATTGTACTGACCCTGTTGTTGCCAGAAAACATTTAAAATTAATGGCAAACAAAAATATGTGGTGTACCAAAATCACTAAATTTTCCGCATTTACTGATGCAATAAACTGTGAACTTGGTGATGTCATAAATGTAAATTACAGAAATGTTTCATGGGGAATTCATTCAGGAAGAATTTTAAGGCAAGGAACAACTGAGTATGAGTTTTATATTTCAGGAACGTTTGAATTTGAACCCGGTGAAGTTTATAAAGCTTTAGTAAGAGATATAAACACAGATGTTTTACATATTTTAAATATAGAGAATAAAGCTGATATATCCGGATATACTTATGATGATTCTGCACAAGAAACAATTATTAAATTTAACGAATTACCAGAAGCAGGATCTATACTTACTGATGCAGTTATAACAATTGGTAAAAAGAACAATGTTGGTAAGCTTTTTAGAATTACTGAAATTTCAAGGTCAGGTACAAAATCAAACATAAGAGAAATAACAGCCGTTGAATATTTCGATGAAGTTTATAATACAGAAGATATTATAGAAGAAGATCCGGATGATGTTGTTGTAGAAGGTAATATTCCACAATACATAGATGTAAAGGAAATTTATCAGGATACAACAACAAATAAATCTTCATTATTTGTTTCATGGACCGGATATTCATTAGATGTGGTTGTTGATATTTATTTTAAAGGGCATAAAGTTATTTCTCATAACACTCATGGTGAATCATGCACAATAACTATTGATGATAAATTAGATCCTAATTCAGAAATAACAGTTACTGTAAAAAGCAATAAGCAATCAAAAGAAGATATAAAAGAAAATCAAAGAACTACATATCTTTATGAAGGTTTTCCGGAAAATTTAAGACAAAACCCTGAATTTAAATCCATTGAGTACGATGATAATGGCTTTAAATTAACTTTAACTAAAAATCTTCCTAATTTTATAAATTATTCTGAAATTACAGCTTCTTATGAAGATATGGTTACTGGTAGAAGAAAAACTATATATTTTGGTAATTACAATGGAATAAATGATTTTGAATGCAAGACAGAAGTAATTCCAGGTAGCTATCAGTTTACGATCAAACCTTATGTAAATGCTGTAAGGGACTATGATCCTATTGTTTCTTCAGTAAAAAATATATTTCCGGGCGATACCAATTATGTCTACGTTCCTCAAGTAACAGGTTTAAGATTATTAAACGGTCAAAAAAAATGGACAACAAGGGATGCTGAAATCACCTGGAATGATATTACCTCTGTATTTGAAACTAAAGCTGGTGAAGATGCAGCGGGAGCAGGAAATTTATCAAACAATTTGTCTTATCAGGTAGATGTACAAAATTCACAGTCAAAAATCATATCAAGTTCTTCAGTTACTTCTAATATTTTTATATATAGTTTAGAGCAAAACACAGAAGATAATGGTGGTAAGCCTGATCCTCAAATAAGTTTTTTTGTATATGCTGTAAATAAAAATGGAATTAAATCTGAAGAACCCGCTATTTTAGATTTAAATCATGTTAAACCTCAAGTAGAAGAATTTAAGCCTAAATCTTTTGTAGGGGGTGTATTTTTCTCATGGGCGATCAGATATCCGGAGTTACTAAAAGAGTACAGATATAAAAGAAAAGTCACAGAGTCTGAAGAAACTCCTGACTGGAGTTCAGTTTCTAACTGGGAAAAAATGATTGGGAATGTTTATTCTTATACCTTTTCCAAAGAAGAAGCAGAATCTAAATATGTTCATTTTTGTGTAAAAGCTGTGAATGTTTATTTGCAGGAATCAGAACTTGTAAGTGGCTATGAACAGCCTGAAGCAAATAAAATTGAAATAACCGATATATCTGATTTTGCAATTGATGCTTCAAAGATGTTTTTAAAAATTCCGGTACTGGAACATGAAAACTGGTCAGGAGATGGAATTGATACTGTTTCATGGAATAATCATCAATTGTATTACTCTGGTAACAGATTTTTTGTTGAATCAGGATCAACAGATAAAAAATTTATATATTTTAAGCTCCCTCCGGATGTTGAATTAAATAATGAAGAAACAAATGAATACAATGTTTCCTATAAAACCTCTAATAGTCATCCTGCAGATATGGGTGATCTCGGCGAGCATGATTTTGTAATAGCTGTGAATATTAATGGTCATTGTGATACTGCCTGGAATGCAACTGCAAATGAAGTTATAGGCTCTGCTTATATCATGCAGGGAGCTATTCATGATGCACATATAACCAACCTTAGTGCAGAGAAAATTACTCTTGGACCTGAAAAATATTGGGCTGTAGAAGAAGGTGCAGACAAAACTCAGTCTCAGCTTGATCTTGGAGCTGATATTGAAAATGCAAGAGTCGGCGGCTCAACTTTTGTTGAAGGCGGTTTTATCAACTCAGATATTATTCAGGTTAATGATAAAATGATCGTCGGTCAGATAGGCAAAGCCAAGCTTGACAGTGATCTTGAAACAAAAGAAGGTGCACAGTCAAAAGCTGATGAAGCCTATCGCAGTGCAAAAAATTATACAGAAAACTGGTCTGCTGAGGGTGCTGATAAAACAAGGGAAGAACTAATCAATGGAGCTATAGAGTATGCAAAATATAATGGATATACTCTTATTGAGGGCGGTTATATAAACACAAGGTTTCTCCAGATTGATGACGGAATGATTGTCGGAGAAATCAGTAAAGACAGGCTTCCTGACGATCTTGAAACTGAAGATGGTGCTCAGGAAAAAGCAAACCAGGCATACAGAAATGCAAGAGATTATACTCAAAGATGGTCTGAAGAAGGAGCTGACAAAACAAGCAAGGCTCTTATCAATGGTGCAATAACCGATGCAAGGATTAATGGTGTTACTCTTATTCAGGGCGGATATATAAGATCAAGTTTTCTTCGCATTGATGACAGCATAATTGTTGGAAGAATTGATAAAAGCAAGCTTGACAGTAGTTTAGAAACTGAAATCGGGGCAAGTCAAAAAGCTAACAGTGCTTACAATTCTGCAAAAAGTTACACTGAAAACTGGTCTGAAGAAGGGGCTGATAAAACAAGGACTGCCTTAATTAATGGTGCAATAACTGATGCACGAGTTGATGGTTCAACTCTTATTCAGGGCGGTTATATTGCAACAGATTTTTTAACTGCTGATAATATCCGTACAGGAAGATTAATGTCTCGTGACGGAAAGTTGGAGATAAATCTTAATGATTCTTCTGAGGGAGTAAAAATAAAAAATGGTGCAAAACTTGTAATTGATAGTGGGAATTATGGTTTCGGCGGAGCTATATCATTACAAAGAAATGGTACAGAAATAGGAACTATATCTTCAAAAAATGTGGGTGGATTTGAAGCTATAGGAATAGATGGAGGCGGAGATGCAGTTTTAGATGTAGGTGGATTTAAAAGAGTAGACTTGCAGCTCCTTGATGAAAATGCAGGAAGCCTTGAGGCAAAGCTAGATAAAAGCAACAGATATACTATAACCAATACTTTTTCTATGATGACACTTCAGGATCGAACAGAATCAAGAGAAACAAAATTAACTCAAAACAAAATAAGTTTTGGGTTAGAAGTAAAAAGAAACGATTACACAGACCGTAATTCAAAATTTTATATATATTCTCATTCACTAAGATATACAAAAATGAACCGCGGTGATCTTACTACACAGTTTGTACTAAATGATGTAGGCATAATGACTTTTAATAAAGGTTACCTAATGATTAATGCTAAAGGTACTATTTGGGAAATAAAAGAAGACGGAATTTATTGTAATTATCAGAAAAAAATATCTGCATAATTGGAATAATGCTTTTGTTTTTTTTGAGTGATATTATCGCTTTAAAAAAAGGAGCATTATATGAACGAAATTTCAATAGACAAAGTTTATAATATTATTGGAAGAACAGTCGTTGAAAAAGAATTAATGACAGAAAAGCTCATAAATGAAAATGAGCAGCTACGTCAAAAATTGTCTGAAATGCAGCAGGAACAAGAAGAAAAAGGTCACGAAGTAAATGACTCAGTATAAGTCCGGTTTTGTTTCTATAAACAATGGAACAAATGTAGTTACTGGAAGTGGAACAACCTGGTTGGACTCCGGAATTGAGCCCGGAGATTTATTTAAAGTTTCAGGGTTTGAAGTTATTTATGAAGTTTCCGGAGTTGAAAGCAATACTAAACTGTATATCAACACTGACTGGCAAGCAGGAGATGTGCAAAGTCAGCCTTATGTAATAACCACAGAATTTACTCCCAATTATAACTTTCCGGAAATACATTTAGGTGACAGAGACTGGCCGTCTATATTAACCAAGTCTCTCAGAAAAATAGATTCTTTGGTTTATCAGATAAATACCGAGGGTGTTCAGTTACCTGACGGAATTTTATATTCTTCAGATATTGCAACTTTAAGTGAAATAGATGCAGGGACTGCAGAAGATAAAATTGTAAGTGTTTATGGACTTGATCATGCCCTTTCTCAGATAGAAACATCTTCCGGCAGTTATACAGATTCAGATGCAGTTTCAGCAATCAATGCTGATACGGAGCATGGTTCAAGTGCAAGCCATAATTATTTCTCAGGTAATTATAATGATTTAACTGATAAACCCAATCTGTTTTCAGGAAGCTATAATGATTTAACTGACAAACCTGTATTGTTTTCTGGTGATTATCGGGATTTATCAAATAAGCCTACTTTGTTTTCTGGTGATTATGATGATCTGACTAATAAGCCGACATTATTTTCCGGCAGTTATCTTGATCTTACAGATAAACCTACAAATTTCAGTCCTGCAGATCATAATCATGATGATTCATATTACACACAAACTCAGGTTGATGATAAAATTGCAAATGCCGGCGGCTCAGTCGATTTTGCAACTCTGCAGGATATTGAACAGGGAACAAGTCAGTCAAAAGCAACAACTCCTCAAGGAGTTCATGATTATGTAGTAAATTATGTTCAGGATATTAATGATTCAGGCTTTTCTATAGACTATGCATCAGAGATGGATATTGATGCAGGAACATCAGAAACAAAAGTTATAAATCCTGCAGGACTTGATTATGCAATTTCTAAAATAGATCAGTTTTCAGGTGATTATGCAGATTTAACAAATAAGCCCGATTTATTTTCCGGAAGTTATGCTGACTTAAAAGATAAACCTGTTTTATTTTCTGAAAGCTACAATGATTTAACAGATAAACCGGATTTGTTTTCAGGTGATTATAATGACCTGAGTAACAAACCAAATATTCCTCAGTTAGTCGGTAAAACCGCTCTTTCAGAAGGAACAGACCTTTCATCAGCTGTGCATCCCCAGGGCGTACATGATTATATAAATGAAAAGCTTTCAAATACTTCATTTTTTATAGATGACAATTCAACTTCAATAAATAAAGGTTGGTCAAGTCAAAAAATAAGTGATGAACTGGCAAATTTAAGCTCTGATTCGTCAGGAGATGTAAGTTTTGATCCTGTTTTGCTTTCAATAGATGATTATTTTGAAGAAAATCAGGAATCGACTTATTATTTATCAAGACCAACGGATCTTCCTGTAGTATCTCTGGCAAAAAGAAAGCCCGGAGAAAACATAGTTAATTATGATTGGGATGCAACAACAGGTGAAAGATTTGATGCTTATGATTATTCTCCTGATACTTCAATAACTCCATCTTCAGCTACTGGAAACGGAACGTTTTCTCTTGGAAGCGGTTCTTTCACAGAGGATATGGTCGGAATGATTATTGCCGGAAACGGTGGTGAAGCAATTCTTACAGGTACTGACGGAAGCTATGAATTGTCCAAAGAATTTAATGATACCAACACAATTGATTCTGCAAACTGGAGTATGACCGGACTTGTTTTTGATGAAGATGGAATTAGCATAAGCAAGTTTGGTGCATCATTTAATATGAGTGATTTTTCTTATGAAACTATATTGCTTGATCAATTTGGTCAGTATGGAGACGATTTTTCACCTGTTTTGTTAGATAACGATAATATCTTTTTAGCTTATAAAGAATATAATGGAGACAGTAATTTTTTAGCTTTTATTATTATTGATAAATCCGGAAATACTGTTGTAGATGAAACTATTTTTTTTACTGGAAATTACAGAGAGATAACTGCAAGAAAGCTCTCAAATGGAAAGATATTAATTTATTACACTCCTTATGATTCTCCCAGCAGTAATTACTTTGCAATATATGATCAGGATGGGAATGAAGTATTATCACCTACAAATATTTATGACAAAGATGCAAAAAAATATTCTATTCATGAACTTTCTAACGGTAACATAGCTTTTGCTTTTCACGGTGTAGATGATAGTGATACAGATAAAGGGATTTTTACAATATATGATCAGCAAGGCTCATGTATTGTAGATAATATAATTTTTTGTAATGCTCGTATTCTACATCCTGCAATGATTGAATTACCTGATGGAAATATCTTAATTGGATATTGTAATACAGATGATGCTACTAAAGGTTATTTTGTAATTTATGACAGTGAAGATAAATCAATAAGTAGTCCGGTTCTTTTTAGGGATGCTGAAGCACAATATATTTCTGTTTTCAATTTATCTGATAATCAAGTAGGTTTTATTAGCGGACAACATTCACAAAGAGCTTTTCTTACTATATATGATCTTGAAAACGATACAGCAGTAAAAGAAGAAGATTTTGGATATGATGAAGAATATATAAAAGCTGCTTATCTTATTGATAATGAAAAAATATTAATGATCGATGCTTCAGGCCGTCTTTTGATTGGTGATTTGGAAGGAAATTTATTGTGTAATCCCACAATTCTTAACAATGGATTAACAGGCTTTCATTATTATTCAGAAAATATGATTTTAACGGCTACAAAGGAAAATCCGAGATCTTATAATTATGCCCTACTTTCTTTTGTAAATTTGGAAAATTTTTTCAAAATAAATGAAATAAGTATAAACAATCCACCTTCTCCACATGTAATTTCTCAAGAAACTTTATCAAATCAGAAAGCAACAAAGCTACTAAATAATACTGTTGCAATAATACACAAAATGCATGACGGGACAGAATATATAGGAACACTTATTTATTACGACCCTGTTGGTAATCAGGAAATAAACAGTGTAGTCTTTGCAAAAGATATGAGCGAAGCTGCTCATACCACGTTGCTTAATGGAAACATATTTATAGCTTATCAGTATTACGGTGATAATGCTTATTTTGTGGTTTATGACTCTGATGGTGATATAGTTATAAATGAAACTCAGTTTGATACTGACGCAAGTGATATAAAGGTAAAAACTCTGTATAATGGCAATGTTGTCATAGGTTATATTAATTCTTCAGATGATGGTTATTTAAAATGTTTCGATCAAGATGGAGATTTAGTATCAGAAGATAGTTTTTTCTCCAGTAATCCGGGAGAATTTGCTATGGGAGTTTTGTTTGATAACAGTGTAGTTTTTAGCTGTAAACATCCAGACGATAATGATTATGGGTATTATATAATACATGATCCTATAAGAGACAGACATCTTTTATATCCTGAAATCTTTTTCGATGCCAGCAGTGTATCAAATCAGTCAGCAATACTTGAATTACCTAACGGAAATATTTTTATAGCTTTTCAGCCCGGAACTTCAGGTAGTTTTGTTATTTATGACAGAGAAGGTAATGAAGTAAAAGCCAAAACAGATTTTAACACTGGTACTACTGATGACGTAGTAGCAAAGGTTTTGCCTGATGGTAGAGTTATTATTATATTTACTGATAAGTCAAACACCTGGAAACCTACTTATGTTATTTATGATCAGGATGGTACTCAGTTAGTTGGAAAGACCGTTTTTGGAACAGATTATCAATTGGTAAGAACAGATTTAACTTTAATGGAAAATGGAAATCTTTTTATAATTTTCCTGGATAATTCAAATGATGGTTTCACCTCATGTACTTTTTTTGATTTTGCATTAAGCAACGGTTCCTGTGTGATGAATAAATATTTAGTTGCTTACACAAATATTTCAGGACAGATAAACACTGAAACATGGTCTCAATTTAATTCATTATTAATTAATGAAGAAGCAAACGGTCAAATTATTAATTATGCAATATCAAATGATAACCATATAACATGGAGCATAATTAATAATGATATGGGAGTAAGACCTATAGTCCGGAAAAACGGGGATATATGGGAATATAACTCTGCAACTGAATATGGAGAAGTTACATGGACAAGTGCAACAACTAATGAAAAATGTGAAGCCTTGTCTGAAGCAATGTCTTTGCAAGTAAACAGAATGGATGCAGCTCAGGCAGAGGCTGTGCAATCAACTAATTTCCTATCATTAAATAATACACTTGATATTGCAGTAATTCTTTACACTGACAGTCAAAAAGATATTCCTTCATTTCAAAATATAGAAGTTGGTTACAGTGGTTCAACTGAGTATGAAGCAGCAATTCCGGGTCAGGATTATGTTTGGAATTTTTCCTCTGAAGATACTTTAAAAATCAAAGCTCTTTCTCAGGGAGTTTTAAAAGGAAAAGTGATGTAATATCTGATTAATTGGAATATAGCTTTCAAAAAATAAATCCAGTATTTTACAAGAAAAAAGTTTGGAGGGATTTTCTTGGAAACACTGGATTTTTTATTTAAGGCTTGTCAAACATACGGATTATTTACAGTTACAGTGTGCATTCTTTTTATAGTTATTCTTATAGCTACTATAAAAGGAAAGCAGTTTTTAAATATTTTAAAGACTATTCACGACCTTATTCATCACAAAATAAATATCAGAAAAAATACTTTGCACAGTCTGGCTATAAATCAGGCCCTTGACTCAATGATTGCAAAATATTATCTCGACCGGGCATGGATTTTTGAATACCACAACGGCGGATCAAATCTTGCCGGAATCCCGTTTACAAAAATGTCTTGCACGCATGAGCGTTTATCCGTTGGTACAAAAAGTTTTTGTACTACCTGTCAAAATATTCCTGCAGGAATGCTTGCATGGATGAATCAAAAAATACTTTCTAAAAATTTTGTAAGCATGAATGTAGCTAAAGATATTGACGATTATAATCTTCAGCAAATTTGTTATAGCCGTGGAACCAAGCATGTTGTGGCAACAGGAATCTTTGATTTTAAAGGTAAGATTATCGGTTTTGTTGGTGGTGAGTTCTGCAGGACTGAAATAAACGATGATGATGTAGATGGTATTAAAGCAACGCTTATGAAAATTTCAGGAATTACAGTTGCTGAGGTTTTAAAAGAAGAATGCCCTGAAGAAGATGAGGAACATGACTGATGAGTAAATATGCCTTGTTATACAGATATAAAACAGGGGATCAGGGTACTTCAGGTTTTTTCATTACTTCATGGGGGTTTGATTGTCATACAATAGAACTTCCATGGAAAGACAATCAGGTAAATATATCCTGCATACCTCAGGGAATTTATACAGTAAAAAAATACAATTCTCCAAAATACGGTAAGTGTTTTCTTGTTCAGGAAGTTCCGGGAAGAACCTATATATTATTTCACTATGGAAATTGGGCGGGCGACAGATCAAAAGGTTACAGATCAAACTCACTCGGCTGTATTCTTGTAGGAAAACGTGCTGCAGTAATTTACGGCCAAAGAGCAGTAGCAAATTCAAGAGTAGCAATGTCTGAGTTTATGGACTCGGCAAAAGATACAGAAAGTTTTGAATTAACAATAAAGGACTGCATAAAATGTTAGATTTATTAGGCGGCAGTTTAACCGGAATTATTGGTGGAGCTGTTACTTCTGTAACAAATTATTTTAATAACAAGCAAAATAATGAACATGAAATTGCAAAAATAAAAACAGAGTCTGAAGCAAAAATAGCTCAGACAAAAGCACAGACTGATGCGGCAATTGCTGAAGCTGATGCAAATATAAGAATAAGCGAAACAGAAGTTGCCGGAGAAGTTCAACTTGCTGAGATGGATGCTTACAAGCAGTCAATGAAAGATCAGATGAAAAGATCTTTTAAGTCAGGTTACATGGATAAGCTCATGGAAAATAAATGGACTGCATGGATTGGTGGCATAATTTCTTTTCTTTTTGGTATTGCAGATTTTTCAAAAGAAACTGCAAGAGTTATTATAACTTATTATCTTCTTGGAGTTATAACCTGGGTTACATATCTTGCATATACAGTTCTCTCAACACAAACTAAGGGTGCTATCTCACCTGAAACAGCATCAACTCTTTTTATGACAATTATAAATACAGTTCGCTATCTTTTAATAAGCTGTATTTCATGGTGGTTTGTAGACAGACAGGCAAGTAAGGCTTTGAAGCAAATGAATATAAGAGGCAACAGTGCAAAATAGTTACATTCAAACCAAAAAAAACTAACTTTCAAGGTTTTCGGCTACATTTTGAAATCGATATATCTCATTAAAAATTAAAGAAGAATTTAAAAAAGGATAAAATAATGGAACAAGTTAAATATCAAAAAGGCGAGTTTTGTTCACACATAAGGTGTGTGCATTATCCCAATCTTATGATGGATAAAAAATCTGCGTGTCAAAGATGCCTGGCATACAAATTTCATGATTACATACAAAAAAATTTTGAACCTTTAATACGTAAAAAACCGGAGAAAAAATGCTGAGCAGAAAACAAAATGAAAATGATTTTTTTGAAGAAGAAAGCAAAAGGTGGGAAGATTGCGGGAAAGCTACAAAAAAAAATCAGCAAAAGGAAACAGGTGTAAGATAGTTTTTAATTGTAGAGCAGATGATCAAAATCCATGTTTTCACAGGATTGAGGTTAATGGCAAATACTGTCATTTTTTATTAAACGGTCAATGTACTTCTAAAGCTGCAAAATTTGAAGAATTAAGTGCATTAAAAAATAATTTATTCCGGGAGTAAGTCTGTTATTATCCGTTTTGTTTCCATTTTAAAAATTCTGAGTATAACTGAAAAAAGTTTATTATATTCATTTCTTTTGGATGTTTATTTATATCACCAATCAAAGCTTTATAAGCTTTATCAACGGCTACAATAGTGCCCTGTCCAGAATAATTCAGCAAATATTCATAGAAGTATGAATCTTCTACCTCCGGAAAATTATTTAACTCAAGCTCAAACAATCTGTAAAAATCTTTTGTTTCTGAAATAATATATGAATTTGAATCAAAAATTTTACTTAATTCCAGTTGAAAATACCTTATATGTAATTCAGGGGTATATAAAAAATTATCATTGAGCTTAGGCCAGACTTTAAAAATTCTATAAGTGGTATTTAAAAATTCTGAGCTTTCTTTATACAGATAAAAATCATTTTCCAGATAATAAAAGTTTCTGTAATTACCATCAGAGCAATCTATATTATAAGGTATACCTTTATCATTTTTTAAATAATCTTCTAATTTATAAAATTTTAAAATATTATTTTCTGCAGAAGTTAATACATAATTACAAAGACTATAATTTTTATTTGAGTTTATAAGATTAAGGCTTTTTATATCATTTAAATCTTTAAACTGATCAGATATATACACCCTTCTTAACTCTAAACTTCTTATAAATTCTTCTTTTGTTATTTCTTTATAGTCTTTAGGCTCTGTTTCTTCTTCTGTAAGCAATAGATACATATTTTATCCTTATATATCGATCAAAAAGCTTCCTGAACTTTCTTTTGGAAATATGTGAGCATACATTCCGGTTGTTGCAAGGGAGCTGTGCCCTACTTGCGCTTGTGCTATGTGAGCCGGACAATTTCTGTTTAAGGCATGAGTAATATGACTATGTCTGAAAGTATGAACTGACACAGTTTTTTCTTTGTTAATACGTTTTGCGGCATTTTTTACAATCTGATAAAGCTGTGCATAAGAGATCTGTTCTTTTCTTCCTCTTATTTTTGTGAATAAAAACTGTTCATCAGTTTTATCTTCAGCCAGTTTTTGCACATCCATCCAGAGTCGGGAATTAATTCTGTTTTGCCTGGACTTATTACCTTTACCAAAAATTGTTATAACGCCCTCCTCTTTATCATTTTTAAGATCTTTTATTTTAATATTGCAAAGCTCCGATGCTCTGATGCCTGTATTATACAAAAATTTTAAAATCACTTTATTTCTGAATACAGGTTCCAGGTTTATCATTAATATAATATCAGCTTCACTTAAAATTCTTCCGGCGAGATCATTTTTTATTCTTGGTGATCTGTAAGCTTCCATAAAGTTCTTATCAAAATACTCTACTTCAAAGCCAAATCTATAAAGACTTTTCAAGACCCCAATATGGTGTTTTTTGGTTCTGTCTGAACATTCCAGCTGAGCAATAAAAGCAGAAACATCAAGAGCCGATGCTTTTTTTAAAGGTTTCTTTTCTATGTATTCTTTAAATTTTTTTATTACAGCTGTGTAAGATCTGACGGTTTGATCTGAATTTGCTCTATGAAAAAGCCAAAGTTTTATAAAATCTTTTTCTTTCATATATCCTCCGTGAATAATTATTGATAACAACCAATATGAAAATTGACAAGATAAAAGTTCGGACGTCCGAACCAAGAGAGAAAGTTCGGACGTCCGAACCCAAAAAAAGACTTTAAATTTAAAAAAAATAGTTTTATACCAATATGAAAATCCACAAAAAAGGAGTTTGTATGATAATTACGTTGTCTAATCAAAAAGGTGGCGTTGGAAAAACTGCAACAGCAGTGCATCTTGCACACTCTCTGGCAAATTCAGGGTATAAAACTTTACTGCTCGATTGTGATCCACAGGCAAATTCAGGTGAACATTTAAATTTTTTCCGGGGAGAAGGACTTGATAAAGCTCTTATCGAAGAAAGTATATCACCTTATATAAAAGAAACTCAGTACAAAAATCTTTCTATAGTTGAAGCAGGACCTGATCTTGCTGAAACAGAAGAAAGATTTTTTTCAAAAGTATTCAGGGAAAAAATTTTATATAACACAATTTATAATGAAATCAATAACTTAGATTTTATTATATGTGATACTAACCCCTCTCTTGGTATACTTACAAACAATGCTTTATATGCAGCAGACTGGATTATTACTCCTTGTTCAATGGATGTTTTTTCAATCTCCGGATTTGAGCTTTTATTTTCCAGAATTTTTGAACTTAAAGGTTCAAGTTTCAAAAATATATCTATACTGCAGACACAAAAAGATCTGAGAGCAAAAATGACAAATTTAAAAATGGAAGAATTTCTCGGCGAATATTCAGAATTTATGTTGGAAAGTTACATAAGAAGATCTGAAGCTATAAATCAGTGCCGGGTTCTTGGAATGAGTGTTTTTGAATTTGATAAAAATGCTGCCGGAAGCAAAGATTATAATGCTTTTACACAGGAGTTGTTAAATGTCATCCAAAAATAAATTTAAAGAAGCAACAAGATCTACTCCAAAATCAATAAACTCTCTTGGTATGCAAGGTGTTAAAGATTATAAATATATTGATCTTGAAATAGATAAAATAAAAGAAAACCCTTATCAGCCAAGGGTCTATTTTGATGAAGAAAGTATTGAATCCCTTGCAGTATCTATAAAAAATGACGGAATAATTCAGCCTATAATTGTTAATTATCAGGAAGACAAAGATAATTTTATACTTATTTCAGGAGATCGAAGATTAAGAGCTGCAAAAAAAGCAGGATTAAAATCTGTTCCTGTAATCGTTCGTCAGCTAGGCGATAAAGAAGTTGCAAGAATATCTCTTATTGAAAATATACAAAGAGAAAACCTAAGTCCGGTTGATGAAATTAAAGGTTATGAAAGACTAATGACTGAATTCGGATATAATCAGCAGGCATTATCTCAGGAACTTGGTGTTGCTAAATCATCAATGGCAGAGTATTTATCTATTTTAAGAATACCATCTGAACTGCTTGAAAAATGTACAGGACACAAACATGTCTCCAAAAGTCATCTGGTTGAAATAGCAAAAATGCCGGAAGATCAAATGGAAGATGCTATAAAAGATCTGATAAAAAATAAAAGTCCTATAAAAAAGTTAAGAGAAAGAAGAAAAAATGAAACCTCGAAAAGAGGTAGTTACAAAGAAAGAGCCAAGCAACAAACAATAATAAAGCTTTGTGCTGAAATATTAACTATGGGAGTTAAAGAAAATATTGTTGAAGAAATTTTCAAAAAATATAACGTTGAACTGGCTAACGGAGATGAAAAAGATATTCAGCAAATTAAAAATTATATTCATTAAAAAAGGTTTAAACTGTTTAAACATAATAAAACCTTTAAAACCAAACTGTTTAGGGTGTGTAACTTGTTGTTTTATAATCAGATATTCTCGAATATGCCTACACTTTGGGGCTTAAACATACAGTTTGGGGAGGGGTCATGCCTACAGTTTGGGGTGAATGCCTACAATTTGGGGAACCAAAAGCCTACAGTTCGGGGCGTAAGCCTACACTTTGGGGCGCTTCAGGCCTACAGTTCGGGGTAATGCCTACGTTTTGGGGTATGCCTACAGTTTGGGGCGTAATTTAAGTTAAGATATGCCTACACTTTGGGGAGATAGATGACAAACTTTCTAATTAATGATGAATTAATCTTAAAAAAACATTCAGCAAGTATTCATATTTCAAACGATATAACCTTGATTCAAAGAAAGGTTTATAATGCTTTAATATTTAATGCATCGATATCTGATGAAGAAGAAAAAAAATACTGTATAGACCTGAGTGTTTTAAAACATATTATAAATTCAAAAAATATTTCCAGGGTAAAAGATGCAATAAGAGAACTTGAAGATATTAAAGTTGAATGGAATATTTTAAATAAAGATAAAACTGAACGCTGGGGTATTAAAAGATTAATTTCTGATCCTGAAATTGATACAGGCTCAAACAGATTTTATTATAATTTTTCTGAAGATATAAGAGAGAAGTTAAAAAATCCGGAAATCTTTGCAAACATAAATTTAAGGCTGACAAACAAATTTAAATCAAAATACAGCCTGGTTTTATATGAGATTGTTTGTGATTATAAAAATATAAATAAAACTCCTGCAATAGAGATTGAAAAGTTAAGAAAACTTTTTGGTTTGCCTGAAGACAAATACAATAAATTTAACAATTTTAAAATCAGAGTTCTTGATCAGGCTGTAAATGATGTAAATGAGCAAACAAATTTTGATGTATCTTATAATAAGATTTTAAGCGGAAAAAAAGTTACTGGTGTACAGTTTTTTATAAAACAAAAAACCGGAAAATTTGATGTAAAAAATGATCTGCCGCCTGAAATTGCAGGTTTTTTCATTGGTGAATATTGGGAACAATACAGTTTTGAAGAAATAGATAACCTCGTTTATATGATTCAGACTTATATTGAAACCTACTCAATCAGTTATGTTAAGCAAAACATTAAATATGCACTTGATCGTTCAGGATCAAATGCAATGTCATATGTTTCCAAGGCAATAAAAAACAATTATGCCAAAGCAAATACAATATCTGTAAAAGCTGGTGATATTGTAGTTTTAGATGAAAAAGAATATAAGCTCGATGATTCTTTGACTATTTTTACTGATTCCGGAGCAATTCCTTATTCTAAAATTATCCAGCTTTTAAAAGATAACAAAGCCCACCTTAAAAATTAATAAATCAAACAATGCATTTTTTCTTGTTTTTTAAATGATTTTATTTGTCTGAACAAAAGAATATTGAACAGACAAATATAATATGACTAAAAATTTAAAAAACAAAAAGGAGATATAATATTGTTTGGGTTTATGTACTGCAAAAAAAACAGATGTTTAATGCTCCCGGAAAAATGTGTCAAAAGAAGAAAGCTTTTAAATGCAATCAATCTTACTTCTGCCAATAACAGAGATATGTGCAAAAATTGTCAGCAGGGTAAAGAGGTTGATAAATATTTTGCATTAAATATAAAAAAACTTCCATACTGCTGTCCTGAAATTAAGAATAATGAAAAATTAAAAAAAAGAGCTTACAGATTAAGCTCTATGCTTGGAACTGTTGTTAAAGAAAATGAAAGTTCGGACATAATAAAAACAACGGATTTTAAAAATGCAGCTTGATGAATTAAAAAATGAACTGAGGTATTGGAAATATTCCTTTGTAGAAATAGCACTTATTATTCTTGAACTAGAACATTTACTGAAATTGTCTAATAAAACAAAACTTCACAAAAGATCTCAGAATAAAATATTAAGATTAATGAACCGAGCATCAGAAATTCTTAATGAAGAGGTTTCTTATATGATAAATGAAGCAGAATATGCTGAATTATATAAGAAATTAACCGCAGAATTTGACAGGGTAAAGTCAGATTACAAATATAAGCCTATATTATCGGGATGTTGTAAAAAAAGTCAAGATAAACAAGCTTATCTTGATTAAGGATATATGAATGGGAAAGCTGCTTTTTGGGGGAATATATGCTCAAAGATCAAAAAAAGATAGTCGGTGAAAATCTGAAAAGAATCAGAAAGCAAAAACAATATACACAAAAAGAAATAGCCACAAAGATACCTTGTTTAACTGAAAGAAGAATCTCTAACCTGGAAAATGGTCGTGGAAAAAGCATTAAACCGCACGAGGTTGAGGAATTAGTCAAAACATTAAATATTAAAAAATCTGATATACATTCTGTTGATCATCTTGAAGTATGTCCGGTTTGCGGTGCAAGCTATCCCGGATATACAAAAAAATTCAGAGAATCTTTTCCTATGACCAACAAATATCACAAATTATATCATGAAACAGATAATAATAATGAAAAAGCACTGATTGCAAAGCAATACGCTCAGTATCTGATGCAAGCAGCTGAGTGGATAAAAAATGAGGAGTAGCTATATAAAAAAAATAATTATTGTTTTCGTGGGGGTAAACAATGAAACGGATGAGATCGCAAGAAGAAGATGATCTCTTACAAAAATATTCTCATATTGTTGTAAATAAAATTAAAGAAATGAAACATACAGACAGTATTAAAAAACTTTCTATAGAAAAGTTTAATGGAATGTCGCCTGATCACATAAAAAAATTTGTTCGTGGGGATGCAAGGTTATATACAAAGCATTTTTTTTTATTTGCAGACGGGGGAGTATTTAAATTGCGTGATTTGATAGGAGAGAAGGCATTGGGGGATATGCCTAAAAAAGAACAGATTGTTCTGAAAAAAATGTTCATGAAGTCAGAAATAGCTGAGCTTATACATTTTTTGGAAGAACAAGGGGTAGATGTTCTTGAAATACTGCGTGCACACTCAAAAGCTGTCTATTCAAGAAAATTAAAATAAATCAAAAAGGGGACAATATAGTATGGAACTTTGGCAACATCAGAAAAATGCTGCAGCCAGAGGTTTATCTTATGATGATGGTATTTTACTTGCCCATGATATGGGCTGTGGCAAGACTTATACTGCTATTTATATCACTGAAGCAAAAAAAGCAGACCAGATTTTAATTGTATGTCCGTTAACAGTTATGGATAACTGGCCTGTTGAATTAAAAAAGCATGGATTCAATGACTGGAAAATTCTGATACTGAAAGAAAAACCTAAAAATATGTCATCAAGTCCCGGCGTTTTTTATTCAGGCAAAAAAACAGTTGCAAAGAAAAAAGAACTTGTTTCTGATTTTATTCAGGCACGAAAAGCCAGGAATGAAAAATATGCAATTATAATTAATTATGAATCTTTTTGGCGAGCACCGCTTGGACCAACCTATAACTCCAGAACAAACAGAATATCTAAAAAAGGCTTTTTCCAGACAATAGCTTGGGATTGCTTTATCCTTGATGAATCGCACAGGATAAAAACACCATCGAGTAAAACTTCAAGATTTGCATACAATGTAAGTTTTAATTCAGATTTCAGAATTTTAATGACAGGAACGCCCATGTCAAAGCCTTTTGATGTTTATGCTCAGTTCAGAGTTATAAATACAAAATTTTTCGGAAAATCGTTTCACAAGTTTAAATTAAAGTATGCAGAGTTCGGTGGTTTTGAAAACAGAGAAGTTTTACAATATAAAAATCTTGATAAGTTAAATTCTTTATTTTACGAGCGTGCAGATGTTGTAAGCAGAAACGACGTGCTTGAACTGCCGGGAACATCGCACAGAATCGTCTATTATGACATTTCACCTAAAGCAAGAAAGGCTTATCAGGAGCTTGAAAAGGAATTTATTACAGGTCTTGAATCCGGAGAAATAACTTCTGTTAATAATGCGCTGACAAAAATGCTCAGGCTTTCTCAGCTTGCAACAGGTTACAGGGAGCTTGATGAAGAAGGTAAAGACGGCGAGATTGTTTGTAATGAAATAGAAAATGTAATTGCAGATACAATCAAAGACATTGATCAAAAAGAACCTTTAATATTTTTTACTGTATTTCAAAATGAAATGACCAGAGTAAAAGAAGTTCTTGAAAAAGACGGCAGAACAGTAGGGCTTATGGGAATGGGAGAAAATGATCTGTACGATTTTCAAAAGGGTTTAATTGATTGTCTTGTTATTCAGATCAGAGCTGGTGGTGCAGGAATTGATCTTTCAAGGTCAAGATACGGTTTTTATGTTTCCAAAAACTTTGCATTGCTTGATTATCTACAAAGCCTTGCAAGGCAAGACCGCCCAGGTCAAAAGAATAAAGTTTTATTCACACACTTCATTGCAAGAAACACTATCGCAGAAAAAATTATGACCGCAATTCAAAAAGGTGAGGATCTTATAGACTCAGTTCTGAACGGTTATAATGCCCCTAAATTAAAGCCAATCCACGAAGAAGATATCAAAAAAGCAGCGTAGTTGTTTTGTTTTTTTTAATGAATTTTTGTTTCTTTGAACTCATCAATCGGAATATTGATGTTCATTTAAAAGTAAAACATAATTAACAATCGCCATGGAGGTTATAATGGAAGAAAATTATGACGGCATGAAGCTTTTGCAGGAACATGCTGATCTTTTAAATCAGAAAGAAAAACATGAAAAAGAGTTAAAAAGAATTAAGGCAAGAATATCTGAGATTGAGACTTTAAATGCAGATTTTATGCTTGATAAAAACTTGCCAAACTTAACTCTTAACGGTCGTACATTGTATTTAAAGGAAAATGTTTATGCAAAAAAAGAAGGGGGTAAAGAAAAAGTAATATCTGCTCTTAAAAAAGTACCTGATTTTGCTGATCTTGTTGGGGACAATTTCAATGCAAACAGTCTGAATGCAAGAATAAGAGAGTGTTACGAAAACGGGGAAGATCTGCCCGAAGAATTTGAGGGGGTAATTTCTATCGGGACAGATTACAAAGTCGGCTCAAGAAAAGCCGCATAAATCAAAAAGGGGAACCATTGACACAAGGAAAGGAAGGACCAAATGACAGAAGAAAAAACATCTCCTGTAAATGAAGAAAAAGAAGAAAAAATTGCAGAAGAAAAAGAACAGACAGAGAAAAAAGGTGAAGTAGCTCTTTTTGACTCTGCCGGATTTGCTGAAGCAGCAGAAGTAAATCTTGGTGGCGAAAGTCTCAGAATGAGTGATCTTGACAGAATTAAGCTCCCTTCAGGCGGTGGCAAGTCTTTTTCTGTTGAGTCAGACGGAGAACAGGAAGATGTAAAAGAAATTACAGGCGTTATCATCAAAGCCAGGACAATTCGTACTTACTGGAAAGAAAGCATTGAAGAAGCGGGTGGTGGTAATCCTCCTGATTGTGCTTCTGATGATGGAATTACCGGATGGGGAGATCCCGGTGGTGATTGTACTAAATGTTCTCTTGGAAAATTTACAAAAGATGAAGATGGAAAACAGGATATTCCGGAGTGCTCTGAAAAAAGGATTTTATTTATCAAACGAGATGAAGATCTTTTTCCATCAATATTTATTCTGCCTCCAACAAGTCTGAAAGTCTTCAGGCAATATATGGTAAAACTGGCCAAAAAAGGAAAGGCAGCAAACAATGTGATTACAAAAATCACATTAACTGTAGATCAAAACCCAAAGGGCATAAAGTATTCCAAGCCTGTATTTGAAAATGTCGGAACAGTTGAAAATCCTGAAGAAATTAAATCTTATACAGAACAAATATCTCCGGTACTGGATTCTTTCAGCGTGGTTGATTCTACACTGGAAGCCAGTGATATTCAGGAAGCTGCGTAATTATAAAACATTAAAAAGGGGTAAACCTTACCCCTTTTTTGCGTTTGTGAGTTTGGGTGGGCTATGGAAATACAAGACTTTTTTAATGAAGTATACGGAGAATTAGAAAATACAGACTACTTCTATATCTGGAATAAACGAACAAAACAGACATTCTGGACTAATTCTATAGATGAAGCTGTAAAATTTGCAGAAAAGAAAAAAAGTGTAACAGGAAATGAATTATATATTTCTGTAGGCACTGGCAATAATCCATATCTTAACAAAAGAATAATGGGAGATGCCAAAAAAGGTCCGGAATATAAACAGTTTCTGGAAGAAGAAGTTACAAAACTTACAGGTTTTTATCTCGATATAGATGTTGAAACAGGCACGGAAGATGTGCATAAAAAAACAAGTTTGCCAAAAACTCAGAAAGAGGCTTTGAGTCTTTTGGAAAATGTATGGCCCCAACCAACTTTTATAATCAACTCAGGTTATGGATTTCATTGCTGGTGGCTTTTCAGAGAACCTTATGAGATCGAAACTCAGCAAGAAAGAGCTGATATAAAATTAATGCTGAGACAGTTTAACGGCTACTTTGTAAAAAGAGCAAAAGAGCTTGGTTTTGAAATTGATCATCTTTATGATCTTAAAAGACTCCTGAGAATTCCTGATACAAAAAATTATAAAAATAAAAAATATCCAAAATCTGTAAAACTGCATTCATATAATGGTGCTAAATATAATCCTGAAGATTTTGAATATCTTTTACTTCCTGAAGAAAAATTGTCAGACATATCGCCTGTGAAATCAAAGGAATCAGGTGTAAATGTAAAAGTGGGAAATAAAGATATACAAAAAATACTTGATGAACTTGATTTTTCAGATCCTGAAATATCAAAAGATAAATTAATGATGCTTCAGGTTACTTTTGATCCTGTATTTACTCAAATATGGGAAAAAAAGATGGATGATGACCCTAATTTTTCAAGTGGATCTGAGTATGACTGGCGTTTAATTTCTTATGGGAAAAGAATAAAATTTTCTAATCAGGAAATGCTTCAGCTGATGCTCAGTTTCAGGTCAAAGCATGGTCTTGATTTGAAGTTTGACAATAAACAGTACTATGCACGCACCATTCACACAATGAATGAAAGCTTTGATGAAGAAAAAGCCGGGGTAAAAGAAGCTACAAAAACAAATTCAGATAATCAATCAAACACTGAAAATCTGCAGGAAAAAAACAATTTATCTGAAGAAGATAAATCAAACACACTTGAATCTTTATCTTATAATTTAAAGTTTCAGATTGATAAAATTGTAAAGTATCAGGAAGATCCAAGGTCTCAGTTTGTTTTAAAATCAGGAGATCAGACGATCTTTCTTGGTGATATATCTCAGATTACCTCCATTAATAATTTCAGAAACAGAATACTTGAAGCCAAGCATCACTGCATCCCTGGATACAAAAATAAAGAGTGGTTCAGGATTGTACAAAAGATGTTTGATGTTTGCGAAGAAATAAGAACAAGCGAAGAAAATACAGACAAAGCAGTTGTATTGTGGATTCAGGAATATCTTGAAGATTGCCCTGAAGTTGATCTTGATGAGGGATGTCAGACAAATTCTTCTTTTTACCATGATGGTAACTGGTATCTGTTTTTGGATAAGTTTTATACCTGGTGTCAGTCTTCCAAAAATACAGACATAAAAAAGAACAGGTTTATAACTCTTTTGCGTATGCACGGATGTGAAAACGTCAGAATTACATACACAAAAGACGAGGAAACAGGGGAAAAAGGAAGAAAAAGAGTATGGTTAATACCATCTAAAATTATCTAGGGTGAAGATATGATTTACGGACAAAGTTTTGAAAATGAAGTACAGCCTTATGAAAAAATACTAGGCAAAGATAACAGCGAAAAATTTTTCAAAAAGCATGAAGAAATAGCTAAAAAAAATAAAGAGCAAAGAGAAATTGAATTAACAAGAAAAAAAACGACTGGCCGTCGTCAGTACAACAGTAAAAATTTCAGGGGCCAGTTGATGGTTTTTTGCCTTGTAACAGGATGTATAACAATGATTCTTGATGCCAGATATCATCATAAAAACAAACCAATTCCAAAAACCGTTAAGCAATATACTGAGAAAATATATAAATATGCAAAAGCTGTAATAGGTTGTTATCCGGAGATAACAGACAAAGGACTTATTCAAATTGATGATATGGGAAAAGAATTTTTAACAAATTATCTTCCAAAAGCATCGCTTTCCAATGCAATCAGTTTTCCTCTGGCTATTACAGAGGATCTTTTGGATAAAAAAACTCCTGACAAAAAGAGGTTTGTTTTAACAGGTGATAAAAGAAAAAATGCAGAAGAAATTGTAAAAACGCTTTTTTCTTTCAACAAGTATGTTGATCGGGATTTAAGTTTTACAGAAAGTTATGACAAAGCAAATCAGCAGGCAAAGAATTTTCAAAGCTTTGTTTTTAACGATTAGGCTGCATAAGGGGGTAGGGCAGTATGAATGAAAATGTAGTTTCTTTAACAGAAAGAATTTTAAAAAAGAAAAAGGAAAACAAAAAAGTTCATGGAAGCCTTGTTTATCATGCAATAGCTGTTTCAAATATGGCTCAGTTTAATGAAAAGACAAGAAAATATGAAATACCTGAAAATTATTTTGAAGATTTCAAAACAAAAATAAAACAAGACCTTGGGGCAGAAAAGCCTTTTGGCCCTGATGGCGGAGGTGTGGCTTGATAACTGAAAAGCTTTTTAAAATTCAGCAGGAAGTATTTAAAACTGCACAGGACTCAGGGTTTTACAGAAATCTTCAACAACCGGAAAAATGCATTTCTCATCTTCATTGTGAAATAAATGAAGCTCATGATGCTTATTGTGAGTGGGGAAATTCGGAAATATTTCATGAAGAAATAGCGGATATAGCAATCAGGGCACTGAGTTATTGTTTTCACAGGGCTTTTTTTACCATCGGAGACAAAATTACAAAGCATTTAGGTATAATCAGCAGTGATGAAAAAAGTTTTCTGGAACATTGCTATTATACTTGTGTTGCTGATTATGGGCCTGAGTTTGATTGGGAATGTTTTATGATTTTACATAAAGCAACCACAAAAATATACAGTGATTTCTGTAAGTATGGCTTTGAAACTGTTGAGAATAATTTTGCAAAGCTTTTCATTGTAACGGCTGCAGTAGCTAGAAAGTATGAGATTAATCTGTTTAAAGAAATAGGCAAAAAAAATGAAAAAAACAAATCAAGACCATACAGACACAAATTATTTGCAGCATAAAAAAGTATCTCCTGAAAGATGTCAGGAGATTATAAAAAAAATAGACTGTATTTTAAAAGCTTATGAATTTATGGGCAAGCCAGAAGATGATTCCAGATTTTGTGAGGTTAAATTACAAGCATTCGATTAGGATAAAACATCATATAAAGGGATATAATGATAATTTTTATACCCTGGAAGAAACCAGAAAAAAAATAGAGTTTACTATTTATTTTTATATAAAAAATTTAAGAAATCCTGAACTCCAGATTGTAAGAGAGATTAAATTATTAATAGAGGATTTGTCTTTATGGGAAGATGGAGAAGATAAATTAAACAGGTTAAATGAACTCATAAATGAACTCTATGATTGGGGTGATATAAGTTCCATAGATGAGCCTGATAAAATGATGTGTTATTTTACTTAAAGGAGGTTAAATGTCGGGATATTCTGCACAGCTTATGAGCGATGAAGAATCTGTTAAGTTTTATGAAGAATATCAAAGAGAACAGCTTATAGAATCGTTTGAAGAATATATTGTGAACAGGGCAAATAAAAATAATGTTCAGGATTAAATATATTTTACAGGGGAAGTAATATCCCCTGTAAAATATTATTTAGATTAAGAATTTTTTATTTCTTTAAATAATCTGTGTATTGTTTGTGCATGCCATTTTCCCCGACCGGAAAATGTAGGGAAATCATTTTTTGTAAGATAATCTGCTATATCATCGTAGGTAAATTTTTGTTCTTTCAGGGTTTTAATCAGATTTTTTATATAAGTTCTGCTCGTTTTTTTTATAATATCTGCTTCTTCAGGGCTTATATCTGTACTCTTCTCATCGACCATATTTGCTTCCTGCAACTGTTCTTCTTGTGCTTCAGCAGGAACATTTTCAATTTGATTTATAAGATCAGAAAACATATTTGCTATATGATCAAGAGCATCAGCCTGTCTTTCTTCTGCATCTGAAATTCTTTCTGCACAAAGCATCTGATCCTGCATTGATACTTCAATATTATCTATTGAAGTGATTATCTCAGCCGCTATTGTTGCAGTTATAGGTGAGGTGTTTTGTTTTTTATTATCCTCATTTTTTCTTTCAGGATAGCGGTTGTTGCCAGTACTTTTATTCTTGTTTTTATAAGAATTATTGTTTCTTTTTTTATTGTTGCTTGCTGTTCTTAGTTGTTGAAGAAATTCATTCATAAAGTTAGATATTCTTTCCTTTAATTTTTTTATATAAAGCAATTAAAGATTTTTTGAGTTTAAATTAATAAATATTTCAAAGAAATAACGTATTAATTTATTTTATCAAAAAATCAAAGTCAAATAAAAACAAATTGTCAGGAAATCGAGAAGTTATATTTATAAAAAAAGGCCACAAAAGAAATATTTGTTTCTAATCTGGCTTTTTCAGAAATATAAAGAATGTTGATTTAACTAATTATCTTGAATATGGTTTGTATATGACTAAGAATAAGCAAAAAAAAATATTTTATATAGAAAAAGCAATAAGCCTTCTTATACTCATTGCGCTGTTAAAAAATATAGTACTTTTTAACTTCATTTTCTCGACATACAGTGGTCCCTTTATTATTGGGGTGATAATTTTATTTTTTATAAGTGGCATTACCAGCTTTCTTGGATTATTTTCAGGAAAAACTTATGGATATATAGCAGCTTACGTTTTTATACCGTTATCAACTTATTATTTTTCAATTTCATTTATACCTTATATTTTTAATTTTGTTCCCCAACAAATAGCAGTAATTACACTAATTTCTATAAACTCAATATTTTTAATTTCAGTAATTTTTCTTAATTTATACAGCAAAAAAATTCTAATCTAAAGTTTTAATACAGTTAAAATTGATTCATATAGTATATAAAAAAAGGCCACGCCATTACAGCGTGACCTTTTTCTATTCTCAACTTTCAAAGTAGCAGTCTATATAACTTCAACAGATTTTACAAATTTTTCTGCAATAAATTTTAAAGTATCCAGATTATTTTTTTTAAATTCTTTAAAAAAATCAGGATAAAGACAATTTTCCATAGTAAATTTTTGAAGAAAATATTTTTTTGCGCCAGTTATTTCTTTAAGCATATCAGGCAGATTGCTTTCTGAAACAAAATATGGAGCTGCAGTTGTTCTGAAGCAATAATCAATATCACTTGCTAATATTAAATTTACAGATTTTCTTATTTTTTCTTTTATATTTTGCTCAGGAACTAATTCATAATAGTTTTTAAACGAAGTTTTAATATCCATTGCAATGTAATCTATCAACTCATTTGCTATAAGATCTTTTATAACTTCAGGTCTGCTTCCGTTTGTATCAAGTTTTACCAAATAGCCCATCTTTTTTACTTCAGAAATAAAATCTTTTAAGCCTTTTTGCAGGCAAGGTTCTCCACCCGAAACAGTTACAGCTTCAATTAAACCTTTTCTCTTTTTTAAAAAGTCAAAGACCTCATTACAGCTGTATCTTTCGGGCGAAGAATGAATGAGATGGTGATTGTGGCAATAATGACAAGCAAAGTTGCATCCATTAGTAAATACAACTGATGAGATTTTATTTGGATAATCTATTAAAGAATTTTTATTAAATCCGCTTATGATCATTATTTCAGGTCTTTTTATGATGTTTAAAAATTAAAATTATTCATTGACTAATAAAATACAAAAAAATCAGGTCAAAGCAATATTCTTAATTTGCGGGCAAGTAAAGGAATATTGCTATGAAAAATTTCAAAAACTATAAGCAAAATTATTGTTTTGTTTTTTTATGAATTTTTAATTTAAAAACACGGAGAAGATATATGCCACGGTATGAATTGTCGTTAAGTCCGGACTATGTTCAGGATTGGGGTATTATTGAAGCTGTAAGAGAACTGTTTCAAAATGCGATTGACCAGGAAGCTGTCAATCCGGAAAATGAAATGAACTGGAGTTATGAAGATGAAACTCTGACTATTTCAAGCAAACAATCTGTTCTGGATAAATCGAGTCTGCTTCTTGGAAATACAACAAAAAACACAGACAACAAAACAATCGGAAGTTTTGGTGAAGGGTACAAGCTTGCTCTGCTTGTTCTTGCAAGGTCAGGATATGATGTGCAAGTCATCAATGCTCATACAAAAGAGGTTTGGACCCCAAAAATAATAAAATCCAAAAGATACAACAGTGAATTACTTGTTATTGATGTATCAAAGCCTGTTTTTTCAAAAATACCAAAACACTCACTTTCATTTGTTATACAGGGAATAGATCAGGCAACTTTTGAAGTTATAAAAGAAACAAATCTTCATATAAATGAAGATGAGCCTGAAAAGATAATTCCTACAGATTACGGCGGGATAATTGAAAGCCCTGGGTTTGAAGGAAAAATCTTTGTAAACGGACTTTATGTAACCACGCTTGATCGGTTTAATTATGGTTATGATATAAAGCCAGTTTTTATAGAAATAGGCAGAGACAGAGATCTTGTGAATTCGTTTAGTATTGCACGGGTTTCAACAAAGATGTGGCTTGCAACAGGTATGTTCGATTTTATAAGAAACATGGTTAAAAAGAA
Organism: Nanobdellota archaeon; assembly: GCA_051819785.1. Taxonomy (GTDB): domain Archaea; phylum Nanobdellota; class Nanobdellia; order Woesearchaeales; family DSVV01; genus CAZBGG01. Next base: position 29,220 of record JBNJGV010000012.1, read on the forward strand.
CTATGAAGATATTTCCGCTCTTAGAGATATTATCAAATTTCATTCATATTCCCCTGCAGAAGATTTTCAAAAATACATGACTGAAAAATTCATTGAAGAAAACGGCGGAAAAAGTGTCCCGGTTTCCAGTCAATCTCAATACAGTCTGTTTGCACAGAAGAATTACGGTGTAAGGCCTGTTTTTGTTAATCCAACTGAAAAAGAAGTTCTTGATATAAAAACGCCCTCAGCCATTGAGGTTGCAAAACATGATGATCTCACTCCAAAAGAAATTTTATTAAAATTAAAAAGCAATCTTTGTCTTACAGAAGATGAAATCAAGCTTTTTAATGAGGTTATTGAATTAAGTGAAAACTGGAAAAACAGAAATGAAGTATTGATGGAGGCGGCATAAATGGAAGTTATTGAACAGTACCATGAATTTGTTGATTTACCGCAAAATGTACTTGAAGTAATCGAAAAAGTAGCAAGGACTTGCTATAAATCAGAGGATAGGATCAGTCCGGGATCTGCTGAAAAGCTTATTCGTAAAATCATAGATTTAGGTCATGGTGCTATGATTGAATTTAAAGATGTTGTTGTAAAAGGGTATACGAATAGAGGTGTTTCCCATGAATTAGTAAGGCATCGTCTTGCAAGTTATGCTCAGGAAAGCACAAGATTTGTAAATTATGGTGGTAAAGATATACAGTTTATAAAGCCTGTATGGATAGAAAAGGATATATGCGGTTATTATAATGAAGATGACATACTAATTCCAGAATTCGATAACAACTTAAATAAAAAAACTATTTCAACAAATATCTGGCTTAAATCCTGTTACAATTCTTCAAAGGACTATAATTCTTTGCTCAGTGCAGGATGGAAAGCTCAGGAAGCAAGGGATGTTTTAAACAATGCCGTAAAAACCGAGATAAATATGAAAGCAAATCTAAGAGAATGGCGGCATGTGTTTATTGAAAGGTGTGCAAAAGCAGCGCACCCTCAGATGAGAGCTTTAATGTTTCCGGTACTGGAAGATTTCTATAAAAATATTCCGGTTATTTTTGATGATTTGTATGAACATTTTATAAAAAACGGAGAAAAAAATGAATAAATTTAAAGAAATAACAATTGTAACAACTGCTGAGCAAATAAATATAACAGCAATATACAGGCGAGATCTGGAGGCAACAAACTGGCATTATTATGAATGTGATGATGGTTCTTTGCTCCATGTTCGTAAAGAACATATGGTTTATGTACATGAAAAACTTGTAAAATAAAGGATTACGCAATGCCAAATATAAGAGTTACATGGGAAGCAGATTTTGAATTATCGGATTTTACAGAGGAAGGAGTTTTTAATAAAGAAACCGCAAAAGAAGCTGCAGAAGAAGCCCTGGACATGATTATTAACGGAACAGCTAAGTGCTTCGATGTAAAGCATGAGGACAAAA
>JBNJGV010000012.1:30758-33530 GCA_051819785.1 Nanobdellota archaeon
TTTTTAATAAAGAAACCGCAAAAGAAGCTGCAGAAGAAGCCCTGGACATGATTATTAACGGAACAGCTAAGTGCTTCGATGTAAAGCATGAGGACAAAAAATATATGATTGATTTGTGTGACATAGATGATCATTAAAACAGTTTGTCGATCATTTTTGGGGGAAAATGACTGACAAAAAACTTTTGGGGGAAAGTTAAAAAGAATTAAGCGGGGACAAAATGGGTTTATCAAATGAGAAGCGTATTTTCGGGCCACCGGGAACCGGAAAAACTTATATTCTTGCCAATAAAGCTGTACCTGATGCAGTAAATCTTTACGGAGCAGAAAATGTTTTAATCACTTCATTCACACGAACTGCTGCAAAGGAAGTTGCAAGCAGAGTAAGTGATTTGCCTGATTCAAATATAGGAACTTTGCATTCTTTTTGTTTTCATGGTCTGGGTCAGCCCAAGCTTGTGCATACAATCTTATCTGAATGGAATGATCAGCACCCAAACTTGCAGATCCAGACTGTATCAGACGGCAAAGCTGCAGAGCTTTCAAATTTCACAAATACAGCGATGAATAATTTCGGTGAAGAACTGTATAACAAGGCTCAGATTTACAGAGCAAAAATGATTCCGGAAGAAAAATGGGAAAAGGATGTTTTAAACTTTCATCACAAATGGACCAGGTTTAAAGAGGAAACTTTTACACTTGATTATACAGACCTGATTGAAAAAGCCATAAAGGATATGCCTTATCCTCCTTTGCATGTAAGCATTATTTTTGTGGATGAGGCTCAGGATTTTACAAAACTGGAACTTAGTTTGCTGAGAAGATGGGCCTTAAATCTTAAAGAGCTTGTGTTGGTAGGAGATGATGACCAGTGTCAGCCGGCAGGGACAAAAGTTTTAACAATTGACGGGTATAAAAATATTGAAGATCTTGATCCTGAAAAACATAGACTTGTTTGTTACGATAAAGCATCTTCATATTTAACAAATGATAAAGGCTTTGGTTTTAATTTTAAAAAAGAAGTAAGAGATTTCAGTGGAGATTTGTATAGATTTTCAACTGAAAACAATTCGACTCCTTGTACTGCTAACCATAAATGGGCTGTAAAATTCAATAATGAAAAAAGAAAGACTTGCTGGAAAGCTGTTTATTTAATGCAAAAAGGCGATCGTTTCAGGGTCGGGATGTGTCAGTTATTCAGGGATGAATCAAGTGTAAATAAATATGCCTCACTACATCTTCCTATAAGAATGAATCTGGAGGGTGCTGATGCTATGTGGCTTCTGGATCTGTTCAGGGATAGTTCAGATGCTTCAATATATGAAAGTTATATAAATTCAAAATACGGAATACCAACTATAATGTTTAAATCAAAGACTGGATATGACAGCGGTCATTATTCTCAGAAAAATATAGATTGGTTATTTAATGAATTAAATTCTTACAAGCAATTTTCAAGAGCATTTCAGTGTCTTTTAGATCATGATTTAGATATTAACTATCCATTTTACACTAAAGGAATAGCAAGAGACAGAAGCCGTGGCTCTGCTGTTTTTGAGCTTGAAACTATAAATATATTCAAACTTCAAAAATATTCCGATTTTTTAATGATACCAGAACATAATGGTAATAGTCTAAAAGATGTAAAATGGACTTCATTTACAGTTTCAAAAGAAAAAGTTCCTGATCAGAAAGTATATTCACTTGATGTAGAAAAACACAAAACCTACGTTGCTGACGGACTTATAACTCATAATTCAATTTTCGGTTTTTCCGGAGCAACACCGGAGTCGTTTTTAAATCCTCCTGTTGCTGAAGAAAATATTGTTATCCTTGATACTTCATACAGAGTTCCGAAAAAAGTTCATTCTTATGCAGTAAAGTTTTTAAAGCATATAAGTTTCAGACAGAAAAAAGAATATTATCCAAAAGATGATGAAGTTCAGGGAGAAGTAATTCATCTAAAAGACAATATTTTATCTCCTGAAAAAATTATAGATCGTATGTGGAATTATGCACAGAAAGGTGAGACTTCAATACTGATTGCAAGCTGCGGTTATATGTTAAATACTGCAAAGAAACTGCTCAGGGAAAATTCTATTCCGTTTCATAATCCATACAGGCCACAAAGAAAAGACTGGAATCCGATTGCACTTAAGCAATCACACGATGAAATCTCAAGTGCAGATATTTTATTTGATTTTATTTCAAGTGGTGATGATGAAAATTACTGGACTGTGAAACAATTCATAACTTTTGCTCAGTTTTTAAAGGTTTCAAAAACCGGACTTATCAGGTCTCAGGGTAAAAAAGGTATTGAAAAACTAAAAGAAGCTCTGGATCAGGGAGTCGAAGGTCTGGAAACTACTCGTTATGTATTGCATCAGATACTTGGAGAGGATGCCATAGAGCCAGCTTTAAACAGAGATCTTGACTGGCTTTATGACAACCTTCAGAAAAAGAGAAAAGACTCGATTTGGTACTTAATAGACATTTATAAGAAGCGTGGCATTGAGGCCCTTACTACTGAGCCGAAGATAATTATAGGTACAATTCACAGTCTTAAAGGAGGTGAGGCGGATAATGTTTTCCTTGCTCCTGATATTTCAAAAGAAGCTTATGTAAATAAAAATGTTTCAAAAGAAAGTAACGATGCTTTGCTCAGGCTTTTTTATGTCGGAGCAACAAGATCAAAAAACAGATTGTTTTTATTAAGTCCGTCATCAAGTAAGCGAAACTTTATAAATTTATAGCTCTTTGTTTTGTCTTTTTT
>JBNJGV010000013.1:0-33470 GCA_051819785.1 Nanobdellota archaeon
ACAATTTTCTTTTAAATAATGCATATACTCGAGCTCAAGCTCCTGCATCTCCTTGTCCTTGTTCCTATACCACTCAACCAGCCAGCCAAAGCGGGTTGCAAGAATAAGCTCTGCAAGGTGTTCAATCTCTTTACTAACTAAATACCCTCTCATATTTTTTACAAACTCTTTTACAAAAGGGCTCAATAAATAGTCAGGGTGCTCGATTCCTATACAGCCTATCAGGTTAGCCGGATCATATGCCCTGTAATTCATACCGCAAAATTCCCAATCTATAACAGCCTTTATTCGATTTTCACCCCAGATTATGTTTAATGGATGAAAATCACCATGGCAAAACCCAAGCTTAAGCTCTGACGCAAAAAGAGGAGAAAGAAAATCATAAAATTGATGCATGCCAAGCTTTTTTGTAATTTCTTTGATATAATCTTCAAGATTAACTCCCTGAAAAGAGCTTTTTACTTTAGCTTTTTTTAGCTTTAAAAGAAAGCCCGCCATCTCTTTTCCTCTCCATGAGTCCTTTACAAATTCCGGTCTGGGCAGACTTTTTCTTTTGATATATTTTGAGACCTGGTAGCTTCTTAAACCCTCATTAAGTATATATTCACCTTTAAGTGTTTTTAAAACTGGTAAAACTTTCAATCCCTTACAAATAAGTTCATCAAATAAGCCTGCAAGCCTGGCCTTTTTTTCAGAATCAAACACCTCTTCAATAATATATACCTCATTACAGGTATCTTCATAAGCTTCTCTTTTTATAGCCCTATTGGGTGAGCCATAAAACTCAATATCTTCCCTTTTTTTAAAAGGAGTTATGCCCCATTTTTTTAGTAGCTCTTGCATATTAACTCAAATTAACAACTTGTTTTTCAAGCTTTCCAAAAGATAATCTATAAGCCAATAAATGTATTTACCTGTAATTTTCAGCCAAATCCCCTGAGCATGACGAATTAATGCCGAGTCCTCTCAGGGTTTGGTTAAAAACTGTTTCAAAACCCATTGAATTATTAAGGCGACATATCATTGATTTACCAATAAGAGAAGTCTCTCTATTAAGCGTTACCCGTGTACTTACCTTGCATTTTTCATTTTCTTGCCCTAAAATCTGGTGGATATAAGTAGAGCTCATATTAAGGTCATGAGTAAACCTGGCTTTAGTGCAATTCTCAAAATTCCGGTTGAAACAACCAAATTCATTGCAGTTTTCAGTAGGAGTTTTATCAGCCATATCATTAACAATATCAAGAAGCTCGTCCTGATCCTCTAAACCTATTGTTTCTTTACTCATCTCATCCCATCTTTCCTGGGCTGAAGTTTTGTTTGTAGCATTTTGGCCTGTGTCAGTAAGAGTCTCATTGGTTGAAGAAAAATTCCCGTCAGTATCCTTTTCTTCAGATTCATCTTTATTATTCATAAGCCCTTCCATATTTTCATAAGATTTGCAAGATCTTTTCAAAAAACTCTCATAAATCTTATCACATACAGTAAAATCATTCAACTTCATAAAATGGACATAGCAAATATCAGCCTTTGAGTTTGAAGCGATGTTATCGCAAATGTTTGACATATTAAGCCTGCCTGTAGCAAGGGCTAAGAAACAATCATCACGTCTTACGTCACTTTGGATTGCCTGGCACATAGAAACGCCTTTTTTATAATCAGACTCTATTTTTTTAACCTCTGAAATAATCTGGTTATCAGAAAGGTCAGTTTCATACGTAGTGCAGGGCGAGCAGGGACCGCCGCAATCGACTCCTTTTTCACCCTGGTTTTTAATGCCATCTGAACAACTGGCCTGGGGCTCATCAGAGCAAGGAGCGCAAGGACCGCCGCAATCAATTCCCTTTTCACCCTGGTTTTTAATGCCATCTGAACAACTGGCCTGGGGCTCATCAGAGCAAGGAGCGCAAGGACCGCCACAATCAATTCCCTTTTCACCCTGATTTTTAACGCCATCTGAACAGCTTGGGCAAGGCGAGCAGGGACCGCCGCAATCGACTCCTTTTTCACCCTGGTTTTTAATGCCATCTGAACAACTGGCCTGGGGCTCATCAGAGCAAGGAGCGCAAGGACCGCCACAATCGATTCCTTTTTCATTCTGGTTTTTTATGCCATCAGTACAGCTGGCTTGTGGTAAATCATCAGATGAGCTAATAATCTCAAAGCTATCATATGCTCTTGCCTCTTTATCCTCATAAGTTACAATAGCTTTTAAGATATATTCACCAGGAGGGTAATCTTCTTCAATAGGAAAAATCCCATTAGAAGTCTGTAAAGTATCTATACCTATGGTCTCCTGGCTCCTATGAACTACATTATAATCCTTTATATTCTGGATAAAATACTCAACAAATACATCATAATCCTTTTTTCCGCCAATATTTTTGAAAGAATGAGTAAATCTGATTTCTGAGCCCTGCTTTACAGATTTATCAAGGGTTTTTATATTATAATCCAAAAGCGCCTTCTTTTCGCCGCCTGAACCCATAAAGAAAAAACCCGAACCTACAACTACTAAGACCAATATTAATAGTATCATAAATGTTTTGGTGGATATATCTATATGATGGTTCACGCCTAATGTAGCAGGACTACTAGAATTTATAGCTTTTTCGATTTCACTATAAGGATAACCATAAGCGGTTAGATAACGGCGTATAGAATCTGCATCAAAGCCTTCATTTAAATGCTTTTCAACAAAACTCTGAATAGAACCCCTCTGTGAAGATATACTATTTTGAGCGGTTGAGATTGCCTGCTCGACAATCTGGGGAGGATAATTATTCCTAATAAGAAATTCTTTAATCTGGGCAAAGGAATGCCCCTTATTATACTGGTCAATAATATATCCTACAAGTTTTTCGAGCCCCACAATAAAGCTTTAATCTTCTTTATTTATATTTTTTTTTAAATAAAGGATTTCAGAGTCCATAGAAATTAATCAATACAAAAAAATATTTATTTATTTTTTACCTTTATGGTTTTGGAACGTATAAAAGCCGAATTAGGAACATAGACCGTATCTTTAGAGGTTGTAGAAAGTTTAGTCTCAACCAAGCCAACTTCTTTGACAGTTCCTTTAATATTATCAATCTCCACTTTATTGCCCTCTTTAAGCACGCCCTTAAAATGTATAAAAAATCCTGCAATGATATTGGGTATAAAATCTTTTATCCCTAAAATTATAGCGATTATAAAGAGTATTATAATAGCGCTTGCAATTATATTGATTATTATCGCGCTTAAGCCTACAGTTTCAAGAGCCCACATGCCAAAAACAAAATATATAAAATACGCAGCTATTTTGCTCAGTATATTATCAAGCCTGACTGAAAAACCAGTAGCGAGCTTAAACAGCTTGTTTAATTCAATTTCTGAAAAAACCTTAAAAAGCACCCTGCTTACTACCTTTCCTACTACCAAACCGCATAAAAGTATTATTACACCTATTATTATATCAGAATAAAATGGCCTTATAATACTTGAAATGTTTTTGAATGATTCAGAAGAGTTTAGTAATTGCATATTCAATCCACCGTGAAAAGATTATTATCATGCTCAACATCAAAAAGACCCAATCTCGCTCCTGCATCAAGCCATCCATGCGCATAATTCACTGCAGCAAAAGCATCCATTTCTCTTCCTTTTTCTTTGAAATAAAGAGCGTCATCATAATACCTTGTGGCCATATCAAAAAAATCTTCAGCAGCTTTCTTCCAGGACTCGAGACTGCCTGAATCTTGTATTTTAACTTTCTTCAAGGCCCTGTTTGTAATATCAAAATATCTAGCCAGCCGCTCTTGGCTAAGTTTTTCCATTTTATAGTGTTATTTTTGTTTAGTATTTAAATGTTTTTTATTATTAAATACACAAGGAAAAAAATATCTATTTATAAATGAATTTTGCTATCTTTCAAATCCATAATAGTTGAAAGAGTAGCCTCTAAAACAACTTCTGAATGATAAGATTTAATAATAATCCTTTTTCCCGAAAGGAATATGGAGCTTAGAAAACCTATTGTAACAATTATGGGGCATGTAGACCATGGTAAGACTAAAATATTAGATACCATCAGAAGATCTACAGTTGCCGAAAGAGAAGCAGGAGCAATTACCCAGACAATAGGCTCATCCATCGTCCCTACTGAAGTCATAAGAAAAATATGCGGGGACTTGATTAAATTAATAAAGACAGACCTGAATCTGCCCGGGCTTTTATTTATTGACACCCCTGGGCATGCAGCTTTTACAAACCTCCGGAAAAGGGGAGGAAACCTTGCAGATTTAGCAGTCCTTGTGATTGATATTAACGAGGGATTAAAGCCCCAGACAATAGAAGCTATTGAAATCTTAAAAAAGTATAAAACTCCTTTTGTAATAGCCCTAAATAAGATAGACCTTGTAAGCGGCTGGAAACACACTGGGAAAAACATGATTGAAAGCCTGAATAATCTTTCTGAACAAACAAAACAGCTAATGGACCAAAAGCTTTACGAAATAGTAGGGCAACTTTATGAACACGGGTTCCAAGCTGAAAGGTTCGACAGGGTAAATGACCCGACAAAGCAAATATCCATAGTCCCTACTTGCGGTAAGACAGGTGAAGGGACCCCTGAGTTATTGATGGTCCTGACAGGACTGGCGCAGGGATTTTTGAATAGTTGCCTTGAATGCAATGTAGATGGCTTAAGTAAGGGGACTGTGCTGGAAGTTAAGGAAGTGCAAGGCCTTGGAACTACTCTGGATGTGATTATTTACAACGGAAAGATCAGAAAAGGAGATACGATTGTGATAGGCGGAATCAATGAACCTATAGTTACCAAAGTAAGAAGCCTGTTGGAGCCAAAGCCATTATCAGAGATGATGGATAAAAAAAGCAAATACAAAAGCATTGAGCAAGCAAACGCTGCTACAGGCATAAAGATTGCTGCGCCGAACATAAATGAAGCTGTAGCCGGGATGCCTATCTTAGGCGCAGATAAAAATAGCCTTGAGGATATTAAAAAAGAAGCCCAGTCTGCGGTTGATGAGGTATTAATTGAGACTGAAAAAGACGGGATAATAATAAAAGCAGATACCCTAGGCGGGCTGGAAGCGATGGTAACCCTCTGCAAAGACAGAGACATTCCTATAAGAAAAGCAGGAGTGGGAAACATATCCAAAAAGGATATGATTGATGCCAAAAGCAATATAGATACTTGTCCGGTAAATGCAGTAGTTTTGGGATTTAATGTTCAGATGGCTAAAGAAGCATCTGAATACAAAGAATCCTCTGATGCAGTAGTATTGACTAATAGCGTGATTTACAGGCTCCTTGAAGATTATGATAAATGGAAAGAAGCGACACTAAAAAAAGAAGAAGAAAAGCAACTCGAGGGGCTTACAAAACCATTTAAGGTACAGATATTAAAAGGCATGGTCTTTAGACAGAATAATCCTGCTGTTGTAGGTGTTGAAGTATTAGAAGGAGCATTAAGACCAAAAAGCCCTATTATGAAAAATGACGGCGTAAGGCAAGGATATATAAAAACCATACAAGATGAACAAAAATCTGTTGAAAAGGCTGAAAAAGATCAGCAAGTGGCAGTTTCTATCGAGGGAGCAAGTATAGGAAGACAGATTAATGAAAGTGATATTTTGTATTCACACCTTACTGAAAACGAGTTCAGGAAACTTAAAGAATGTAAAAAACTTCTGACTAACGAAGAGATAACCCTATTAAAGGAAATTGCCCAGATAAAAAGAAAACAAAACGATTTATGGGGAATGTAATGGAAAATCTTATTGCTCTTAATAATAAGAAAATAAAAAGGATTAATAAGGTTCTGACAGAGCAATATGGCCTGAAAGAGGATTTTCTTAAAAGTTATGCCCTTTTCCTTAAAAAAAAGGATAATTCTATTAAACTGATAACAAGAGATGTAGTTAAAATCAATGACCACAAAATAAATATCGACTCAATGGGATTAAGGATCGGAAAAGAGATAGCTGACGGGATACTTTTATCGATTGAGGGCAGCCAAATAATGGGGCCTTTTTGCAGTAAGAATATTGTTCAGATATCAAGAGAGGATGCTAAGCTTTGGCTCAAAGGAAATGATATACACACGCAATATGAACAAGGATTTGTTATATTAAAGTACGAGAATGACTTTCTAGGAACAGGAAAGGTAAAGGCTAATAGAATAATAAACAATGTACCTAAAACAAGAAGGCTTAAGTGTAGTGATTAAATAAATAATTACACATAACAATATTTCTACAATTTCTTCACAGAAAATAGGTAAGATGTAAATAAATCAAAATAAGAGATTTTTAGCTTTCCAGCATCTCGATTTCAATATTAAGTCCTTCAGGTATAGGAACTCTCATTACTAATCTTAAAGCCCTTTCATCTACACCCAAGTCTATTAACCTTTTATGGACTCTCATCTCAAAACGATCCCAAGTGGCTCTACCTTCTCCATCAGGGCTTTTCCTAGTGGTTATTTTCATCTTCTTTGTAGGCAGAGGAATTGGACCTCTCATAACCACACCTGTCTTCTCTGCTATGTCCCTGATGTAATTGCACACCTGATTTATCTTATCTATTTCCGCGCATGCTAATTTGATTCTCGCTTTCTGCATTTTTCTATCCCCGATTTGTCACATGATAAAATTAGATTCACCATGAACTCCTAATTTATAACCAATAATTATAAAATTAAAGTAAAAAAACAAAAAAGCAATTATTGCTTTTTAGTCAAATCAATACACATACCAGCTGCTACTGTTGAACCTGAGTCCCTGATAGCAAATCTGGACATATGTGGTATCTCTTTTTGTTTCTCAATCACCAATGGTTGTACTGGCTTAAGCTTAACAATAGCAGCATCACCATTCTTTATGAAGTCTGGGTTTTCTTCCAGAACCTCACCTGTTGCTGGATTAAGCTTTTTTTGTATTTCCACAAACTGGCAAGCTACCTGTGAGGTATGTATGTGGAAAACTGGTGTGTAACCTGCAGTGATTACTGAAGGATGGTTTAATACAACAACCTGAGCTGTAAATTCAGTCGCGATTGTAGGTGGATTATCGCTATGTCCTAGAACATCTCCTCTTGCAATATCCTTTTTACCGATTCCTCTTACACTGAAACCTACATTAGCTCCAGGTTCTGCCTGTTTAACCTGCTCGTGGTGCATCTCGATTGTCTTGACTTCTCCGGATACTCCTTTTCCATCTCTTGCAGGAACTACAGTAACCTTGTCTCCAATCTTCATAATGCCAGTTTCAACCCTTCCTACTGGAACTACACCAATACCTGTGATGTTGTAAACATCCTGGATTGGAAGCCTTAGTGGTAAATCAGAAGGTACTTCTGGTTTAGTCAGACTATCAAGCTCTTTAAGAAGAGTTCCTCCTTCATACCATGAAGCATTTTCTGACTTATTTACTACATTGTCTCCCTGATATGCAGAGATTGGTACGAATCTGGTTTCATCAGGCTTGTAACCTACTGTTTTCATTAATGCTGAAACGTCTTCTTTTACTTTCTCGAACTTAGCCTTGTCCCAATCTACAGCATCCATTTTGTTAACTGCAATCAATAGCTGGGAAACACCAAGTGTCTTACATAAAAAAATGTGCTCTTTTGTCTGAGCCATTACACTATCAGTAGCTGCAACAACAACAACTGCACAGTCTGCCTGTGAAGCACCTGTAATCATGTTCTTGATGAAATCCTTGTGACCAGGAGCATCGATGATAGTGTACATCCTGTTCTCTGTCTCGAACTTTTTATGAGCAAGATCGATTGTTACTCCTCTTTCTCTTTCTTCCTTCAGGTTATCCATTACAAAAGCGAATTCAAATCCGCCTTTTCCTAGCTCCTGAGCTTTCTCTTTCAATTTCCTAAGAGTATTATCATCCATGTTACCGGAATCAAACATCAGTCTTCCTACTGTTGTTGATTTACCGTGATCCACGTGCCCTACAAATGCAAGGTTAAGATGTTCTTTTTCTTTTGCCATTTTGTTTCCTCCTTATCCTAATTTATCTTTAATATGTGTAAATCAGAGTCCTCTGGAAAAGACATTCATTTATAAAATTAACGCTTTCCATCACTCTTCTTTCACACCTAACTGCGCGTCGGTAACGCCCTTCCTGTCTTTTATCTGCTGGACAGTTTTTTCCTGTAGCTCATCAGGTTGCTTCTCATATGCCTGGTCAACTAATGAAGAGCTGCCTCTTCCGCCTGTAGCTGATCTAAGATCATTGGATAACCCAAACATCTCTGCAACAGGCATCTTTGCCTTGACAATTACTCTTGCGCTGTCCTGATTCATCTCTAATAGCTGTCCTCTTTTATTTGAAATCAACTTAGAGATTTCACCCATGAATTCCTCTGGAGCCTCAAACATCAAAGTCTGGATAGGCTCATAAAGCACAGGCTTAGCATTAAGGATTGCGCTTCTTACACCATCCCTTACTGCGGGATAAAGCTGTCCGGGACCCCTATGAATAGCATCCTCGTGAAGCTTAACATCTTCCAAGCTTACCATCATCTTTATGCCAGGCTCACCAGCTAAAGGACCCCTGTTCATTACATCTTCAAACATATCAAGGACCATCTCAATTATCTCATTAATATGAACGATACCCCTAGTCATGTCCAAAAATAAATTCCCATTGAATACGTCACGTACTTTAGGGGAAACTTTAGAGTCCCAGCCAATATTATTAAGCTTATCTCTGATTTCTATTTGGTGTTCCTTTTTCTTGACCCTTCCTTCAGGGATTTCACCTTTTCTTATAAGATCCATTGTAGCCTCATCCATAGGCTTTACCTTGAAGAAAAGATGGTTGTGCTTATTAGGTGATTTACCCATTGCTGTCTCTGACTCAGCAGAAACGGTTTCCCTGTATACTACAATAGGTGGTGAAGTCTTGATATCAATATTTTTTTCACTCTTTATCCTGTTTTCAATGACTTCCAGATGAAGTTCACCCATACCATGCATTAAGTGCTCACCAGTCTCTTCGTTAAGCTCAATTTTAACTGAAGGATCTTCTTTTTCGATTATCTTTAAGATATCAATTAATTTTGGAAGATCACTTGGCTTTGTCGCCTCAACTGCTTTAGTAACAACCGGGTCAAAGATATGACTTATTTTTTCAAAAGGCGTGGATTCTTTCAAGGTGATTGTTTCTCCAGGCATAGCCTTTAGGCCTGCAATACCGATTATGTTTCCTGCACTGGCTGAATCAACAATCTCTCTTTTAGAGCCGTTATAAACAAAGACCTGCTGAACCCTCATAGACTGTTTATCATTGTTCAGATAAACCTGCATTCCTTTTTTCACAGTTCCTGAAAAGATTCTTCCGGCCGCCATCTCCCCTGCCTGAGGGTCAACTACTATCTTGGTTATCACGATAAATAAAGGGCCATTAGGGTCGCACTTTGTAAGTGCCTGGCCGTCTTCGCTTTCAGCATCGCCTCTCCAGATTTTAGGGATTCTATATGCCTGGCCGTCTGTAGGACTTGGAAGATGTTTTACTACTGCGTTAAGTATTACTTCATGCAATGGCGCATTTTTACCAAGCTCTTTATATTTTTCATCTTCGTCCTGGTAAGCTTCAATAATATCATTGAAAGTAAGACCTTTCCTCTGCATGAAATCTATACTCATCGCCCAATTGTGAAATGCGCTTCCAAAGCATACACTTCCGTCCTGGACACTTACTTGCCAAGGTTCATCCTCTTCAGGAGTAAGCTCTCTAATCAATTTATTAACTTGCGAGATTATCTTAACAAACCTTTCCTGCATCTGTTCAGGAGTCAATTGAAGCTCTTTAATAAGCCTGTCAACCTTGTTGATAAATAATATAGGCTTAACTCTTTCTTTAAGAGACTGCCTAAGAACTGTCTCTGTTTGAGGCATTACTCCTTCACTTGCGCATACAAGAACAATAGAGCCATCAACAGCCCTCATAGCTCTTGTCACATCTCCTCCAAAATCAACGTGCCCGGGAGTGTCCATTAAGTTAATCAGATATTCTTTTTGGTCATACTGATGTACCATGGATACAGCTGCAGTATCAATAGTGATTCCTCTCTCTTGCTCATCTCCATGAAAATCAAGTGCTCTTGCACTACCTGCCAAATCATCAGACATCATACCTGCGCCAGCCAAAAGATTATCTGAGAATGTTGTTTTCCCGTGATCAATGTGCGCGCAGATAGCTATATTCCTTATTTGGTCGTGTGTCCCCATAAGGGAAGTAATCTTATCTACCATTTTTGCCATAATAAATCACCTTATAATGTATGTTGCTCATGAACTATTTTATAGGTATGAAGTTCATCACCATTAAACCAAAGCTCAATCTCAGATTTTGCTTCAGGTTTGCTTCCTGATGCATGAATCAAATTCTTAACCGCCACACCAGTTGAATCTGCGTGTGCATAACTCACATGAGCATAATCGCCCCTGATAGTACCAGGAAGTGCAGATTTCGGCTCTGTTCCACCGATCATTTTCCTTACCTGCTCAACCGCATGAATTCCTTCCAGAACCATCGCTACAACAGGGCCCTCTGTAATCATTGCTTCAAGACCTGGATAAAATGGTTTATCAATATGCTCTTTATAATGTTTCTTCGAAAATTCTTCGTCTACCCAAACCATTTTCATGCCAACAATCTTCAGGCCAACTTTTTCGAACCTGGAAATAATCTCGCCGGTCAGGGATCTCTGTACACCATCAGGCTTAACCATTGCAAAAGTCCTTTCAATATGTTCACTCATTTTTGAGCACCTCTTGCTTTCCTTCCCTGCTCAGTCCACTGAATCTCCCAGGGTTTTCGTTTAAGTTTAAGCATATTCTTTTCACATTTATTCGAGCAGAAATTAAACTGTTTGCCATCTTTTTTGACATACAATTTACCTGTACCAAAAGGCATTTCTGCCCCGCAAAAACTGCATTTAGCCATAATAAATCACCTTAATTAGACCCTCTGTCTGCCTTATTGAGCTTGCTAGCCTCAATCTCAGTTTCACGAAGCATTAACGTGTCACCTACTTGAACAGGGCCTTTTACATTTCTTCTGATAATCTTGTTTTGATCTCTTCCTTCAAGGATTTTGCACCTGACCTGAGTTGCTTCACCCCTTGAGCCGGTCCTTCCAACCAGCTCTTCAACCTTAGCAGGGTAAGCCTGTGAAAAGGTAACTCCACCTTTCTTAGTATCCTCAGACTGTGCTTTTTTACCTTTTTGATTTTTAACTGCCATTTTTGACCCATCTATTTGGTGAGTTCCTCAATTATTTTTTTGGCATCTCCTTCCTTTGTGATAGCTACTGCAGTCGTCGATACATTAAGACCTGCAGCAACACCAAGCTCTTCTTTAGAGCCTACTGCAAAATGCTTAACTCCTTTTTCTTCTGATAGAAGAGGGATATGCATAATAACTTCAGGTGGATTTGCATCTTTAGCAGTGACTGCTAATTTAGCCTCACCTTTCTCAATACTCTTTGTAACTTCATTAGCGCCTTTTTTTATCCTGCCGCTTGATTTTGCAACCTCGATTGCTTCAAAAACCTTCTCTAATGTTTCTTTACTGGGTTCTTCAGCCATTCTGATACCTCCGATTTAAATTTCCTATGAGAAGGAGAGAGAAAATCTTTACCTAAAATACGCCTCTCTCCAGTTGATTTATCAACCTTCACAAATCATAGGCTAAATGCTGGGTAAAACAGCTTGTTTTTAAATATTTCCATATTAATCATCTTAGCATGTCAAAAATAGAATATTTACTATACGAATTTGAGTAAACCTGATTAATTTAAGTATTAAAAATTTTTACTAAATAGAACTAAGTATAACAAATATAATCCGTAATCTTTATAAAGCATTTTTATCTGCTCCAAAAGCATGGAAATCCGCAAAGTACAAAAAACAGGAGACATGCATTATATTTATTTGCCCACAAATTGGTGCAAAAAACATAACATTAACTCAAAAGCCAAGCTTAGCCTGGATGAAAATTCCAGTGGAGCATTACTATTATATCCTCATGAGACAAAAGAAAAAGAGCGCAAGCTTGAGCTAAAAATAGACGAAGAAGACCAGGATGTAATCAATAAATTAATTATGGCATGTTATATCAACCCTCTTTCATCTTTTAAGATACATCTTAAAAAAGAGATGGATGTATCAAAGCTGCTTAACCAAAAAAATATTATGGGGCTTGAATCTGTCGAGATAGACAAAAAGGCAATTTCTTCAGACTCAACAGTATCCCTTTCTGACCCAGATTTGCTTTTAAAAACAATGGTAAAAAAAGTGAAAAATCTTGTTTTAATGATGGATAGTAATTACAACGAAGAGCTCATCAGAAGATATGAAGAAGAGATTGACAGGAACAAAATCCTTATAGAAAAATCAATCATAGGATACATGACCTTAAGTTCGCCTGCAAAACTTAAGATGATAGATTTATTTTATATCTCACAAATAACAAGGGATCTGGAAAGAATGGTAGACCATTTAATAAAACTGAAAAAAGAGGATTTAGGTTTTATTAAACAAGTAGGAGAAGTAATCCAGAAACTTAAAGAAGACATAGAAGCAGTAGACATTAAGAAAAAAGAAGACAAACTTGAGTACAATGACAGCATCCTTTTCCTGAAGAAAGTGAAAAAGCTAAAGCATAAAGAAAAGGAATACAATAAAAGAAGAATAAAAAGCCTTCTTTTGAATATATCTGAAGTGCTGCTCGACTGGAGCATTACTAATACAATAAGAGAAAAATAACTATTTAGTCTATATATACTAAATAGGTAGTATATAAAAAAGGAAGCAAAATTCCAAAGTGATATCATAAAAATAGGCTGTAAGATTCATGCGCCAAATTAATGTATGACGCTTGTACGGCAAGCTTGGCATTAATATACCATTTTTATGATACATAACCAAAAAGGCTGATAAAATGAGTAAAGATATTCAAGAAGTTATAGACATTGAGAAAAAATCAGAAGAAAAGCTCGAGAGAGCCCAAAAAAAAGCACAGAATATAAAAGAAAAGAACCAACAGGAAATCTACGATCTCAAAAACAAGTGGCTGGAAAGCATAAACGAGAAAAAAGAAAAAAAGATTAAAAACGCAGAAAAAGACATCACAGAGAAAAAACAAAGATTGCTTAAACAAGGCGAAAATGAAAAGGAAGCTATCATAGCAAAAGGAGAAAAAAACGTAGAAGAAGCAGTTGATTTCATAATCGAGAAATTAAAGAAAAGCGTATAAGTGGTTAATAATGTTAAAGCCTGAAGAGATGACAAAAATAAGAATATATGCCCCAAAGGCTAATCTTAATGAAGTAGTTAATCTTTTACACAAAGAGAAAGCAGTGGATATTATAGAGCACCAAAGGGATGATAAATTAGATATAGGAAGCCCATTAGAAGGTGTCGAAGAAGTTTCTGATGCTGTTATCAAGGCAAGATCACTCATCTACAGACTTAAATTTGGGGAAGAAAAAGAAAAAACACACCAGAAAAAATTCAACCTGGCCCAAGTAGTTAAAGAGATTAAAGAGTTATATGAAAAGGTTAATGAAATTTATTCTGAGCTAAAAGAAAAAAAGGCTAAAGAAAAAAAGCTTAAAGATGTCATGCAAACCCTGAAAAATGTTGAAGAATTAGGCGTGCCAATAAAACTTTACAAGGAAACCCAGAATCTGAAATATTACCTGGGGTATTTAGAAGATGTTGAAAATTTTGAAAAGCAACTAAAAACCAAGATAGGCAATAAATATAAATTATATTCAAAAAAACAAGGAAATTCTTACCTTGTTTCTGCTTTTATTGATAAATCAAATGAATGGGATTTTTTGCAAATTCTTCAAAAGCAAAATTTTACAGAAGTCAAAATCCCTGAAGAATGCCAAGAGTTTGGTAATTCTCCTGAAAAGATTCAAAATAATATAGATTCGCTTAAACAAAAAAGAAAAGATATTGAAAAAGAGCTTTCAGAAATCAAAAAAAAGCACCATGACCTAAAACAAAAGGAAGCTTACCTCGCAAGAGAAGCAAAAATCGCAGAAGCCCCTTTAAAATTCGGAGAAACTAAAAATATATCAATCATTAGCGGCTGGATACCAACAAAGGCAAAAAACAGGCTTGAAAATAATATTCAAAAACTTACTAAAGATAGCTGTTATATTGAAGAACTAGAAGCTTCAAACAAAGAAAATGCACCTATTAAGTTAAAGAACCCTGCCGGAACAAAAGCCTATGAGTTCCTGTTGCGCCTTTTCTCAATGCCTAATTATAAGGAGATTGACCCGACAATATTCATATTTTTTACATTCCCACTATTTTTTGGATTTATGCTTGGAGATATAGGATATGGTATTACTACTCTTATACTTTTTATGCTGCTTAAGCTAAAAATGCCTCAGGCAAAATCATTACTAAACATTATGATATTTTGTTCAATAGTCACGATTATATTTGGTTGTGCCTTTGGAGAAATTTATGGGTTTGAAATAACAGAATTGCTTGCTGATTCACATGGCGCAGAAGGTGCTGCCAGCGGCCATGCTGCAGAAAAAGCAGCTCACCATGAACCTGCAAGCTTTGGTGAATGGTTGACTACATGGCCAGTACACAGGAACGCTGATAATGCTATCAATCTTGTGATATTGTCAATAATAATAGGCGCAATACATGTCAATTTAGGATTAGCATTTGGCTTTTTCAATGTACTAAAAGAGCATGGATTCAAAGACGCAATCTATGAAAAAGGCTCATGGCTTTTGCTTGAAATAGCTGTTGTAATGATAGGACTGAGTATGGCAGGCGCCCCCTTATTAGGCATAATACTAGGGAAAGATTTTATTTGGATAGGGCTTGGCCTAATACTTGTATCTTCAATAATGTTATATAAAGGAGAAGGCGTGCAAGGGCTAGTTGAGCTACCCTCAATATTTGTTCATATTGCATCATATATGAGGCTTATGGCAATAGGGTTGGCATCAGTTAGTCTTGCAATTGTTATCAATGAACAATCTGGTAACCTCTTCAGTCTTGGCCCTGTTGGAGTGGTGGCTGCCATAATAATCTTCACACTGGGACATGTAATAAATATAGCTTTGGGAATAATAGGGCCTTTTTTACACTCATTAAGGCTTCATTATGTAGAACATTTCACTAAGTTCTACAAAGGAGGTGGAAGAGAGTTTTCACCATTTGGAGCTGAAGATAATTAACGAAACAAGGAGGATAGATACTATGGTAGATGTAGGAACAGGAATGATTGCAATTGGTGCTGCTTTAGCAGTAGGTATAAGTGCTTATGCATCAGCAATGGCTGAAAAAGAAATAGGAGCTGCTGCAGTAGGTGCAATGGCAGAAGATGATAAATTGTTCGGTAAAGGTCTTATCCTGACCGTTATTCCGGAAACACTTGTTATCTTTGGACTGGTTATCGGAATTTTGTTGACACTAAAGATAGCATAAATTTTTTGGATTTTTTTAATCCAAAAAAATAGCAGGTTAAAATGGGATTCAAACAATTAAAGGAAAGTATAACGCAAAAAACAGACAAAGAAGCAGACAAGATAGTAAAATCTGCCCGTAAAGAAGCTGAAGAAGCTAAAAGAAAGCTTGAAATAGAGATGGAAGAATATGAGCAAAAAGTGATGGAAGATGCAAAGTCCACAATAAACATGATGGAAAAAAGAGAGATTGCATCAGCAGGGCTTGAAGCAAAGAAAAAAAAGCTTATCGCTAAAAAGCAGCTTCTTGAAGAGGCATTTGAAAATGCAAAAACACAAATTGACAAGACGCTTAAAAAGAACGACAGAAAAAAGCTTATTGAAAAGATCCTTAAAGAGATTGAAAAAGAGATAGATATAGGCAAAATATATTGTAATAAAGCAGATTCTGAACTAGTACCTGCAAAGAAAGTACATAAAAAGGAAATGCTTGGTGGCCTTATAGCTGAAGACAAGAAAGGAGAAGTAATAATAGATTATAGTTTTGAGTCGATTTTTGAAGAGATAAAGAGTAATTATATGTCAGAAATTACAAGCATATTGATGAAACAATAGGTGAAACAGTTATGCAAAGAGGAGTTACTAAAAGCAGAATGCCTTACACTTTTGCAAGGGTAAGCGCAATGAGAAGTAAACTCATTGATAGGAGTGAATATATTAAACTTCTAAAAATGGATTTGAACTCAATTACAAGGTATCTTCAGGAATCAGAGTATAAAGACTCGATTACAGAACTTTCAGGTCGTTATTCAGGTATCGAATTGGTTGACCAGGCTTTAAGACGAAACAAGGTCAGAACCTTTGATAAACTAAGAAGAATAAGCCCTCCCAATGTATCCAAGATGATTAATAGGTATTTATGCAGATGGGACTATCATAACTTAAAAGTCGTTTTAAGAGGGCTTTATAGTAACACCAAAAAAGAAGAAGTTTCTGAATTGATTGTTGCAATAGGAAATTTTGATAAAAAACATTTTGAGAATCTTTTTGATAAAGGAGAAATATGGGAAGCTCTCGCAAATTCAAAGATTGTTACAACAAAAGAAATAAAGGAAGCATATGAAGATTTCAAAAAAACTAACAAATTAATTGAGTTAGAAAATAAGATAGATCACCTAAGCTTTGAACAGTCTCTTTGCAATTCAGGAGAACACGAAGAAAGTAGTGTATTCAAAAATTTCCTGCTAAAAGATATTGATATAACAAACATAAAAAATCTAATCAGGTTCAAAAAAGAAAAGCTAAACCCTGCTGAGATTATGAAGTATATGATAATAGGAGGACTAAAGCTTGACAAGAAAAAATTAGATGAACTTACAAAAAAAGACAGTGTTGAAAGCCTACTAGAGGCTTTAAGCAAAACATACTATGGGAAATTTATCAACTTCATTGAGTATAACGAATATTTTGATATTGAACTAGCCCTTCAGAGTTATATTCTGAAAAGCGCTAGTCTGAAATCTCATCAAAATCCATTGTCAATCGCCTGTGTATTGAACTTTATGATGAGTAAGATGGTAGAAATTAAGAATCTTCGTTCACTTGTAAAATCCAAGCATCTTGGAGTAGACGAAGAATATTTAGAAAAAAAATTATTAATAATTTAAAATGAAAGAAATCGCGATAGTAGGAGGAGAACGTTTCAGGCTGGGATTCCAAGTAGCTGGTATTACAAAAGCATTCACTTTGAGTGAAGAATTCCCTGACCAAACAATCAGGGAATTAATCGATAATCCCGAAATTGGTCTAATCCTTATGTCAGAAAACAGTGCAAATAAATTAAGCACTGAGATAACTGAAGAAATTACCAATTCGGTTCAACCGGTTTTTTTAGTGATTTCAGAAGGGGATTCCAATGAAAATCTGAGAAAATTGATTAAAAAATCAATAGGAGTTGATTTGTGGGATCAATAATAGTTAATAAAGGTGAAGAAAAAATGTCAAAGAAAGGAACTATTTACAGGATTGCCGGACCAGTAGTGGTAGCCGAAGGCATAAAAGCTAAAATGTATGATGTTGTTAAAGTAGGTGATGAAGGCCTTATGGGTGAAGTCATTCAAATGGATGGAAACAAAACAACCATCCAGGTATATGAAGATACAACTGGACTTTTGCCAGGAGAACCTGTAGTTAATACAGGAGAGCCATTATCAGTTGAACTTGGTCCTGGAATGCTGACAAGTATTTATGATGGGATTCAAAGGCCACTTCCAGTTCTTCAGGAGAAGATGGGAAGTTTCATTAAAAGAGGTGTTGATGCGCGAGGGCTTGATCCAGAAAAGAAGTGGGAATTTAAGGCCACCAAGAAAAAAGGAGACCATGTTAAAGGTGGCGATATAATCGGTGAAGTTGAAGAGACCGAAGGGTTAACCCATAGGATACTTGTTCCACAAGGTAAAGAAGGCAAAATCACCCAACTAAAATCAGGAAGTTTTAAGATAGATGATACCATCGGTAAACTTGATGATAATACTGAATTGAAGATGATGCAAAGATGGCCTATAAAGTTTCCAAGGCCATACGCTAACAAATTAGCCCCGGAAAAACCACTTATTACTGGACAGAGGATATTTGATGTTTTCTTCCCGCTTGCTAAGGGTGGTGTGGCTGCAATTCCCGGACCATTTGGGGCAGGAAAAACAGTCTCACAGCAGCAGCTTGCTAAATGGTGTGATGCACAAATTATTGTTTATATTGGATGTGGAGAAAGAGGAAACGAGATGACAGATGTATTGACTGAATTCCCGGAGCTTCTTGATCCTAAAACAGGTAAACCTCTTATGAACAGGACAGTGCTTATTGCGAACACATCTAACATGCCAGTAGCAGCGAGAGAGGCTTCAATTTACACAGGCATAACTATTGCTGAGTATTTTAGAGATATGGGATATTCTGTCGCATTGATGGCAGACTCTACCTCAAGATGGGCTGAAGCAATGAGAGAAATTTCATCCAGGCTTGAAGAGATGCCAGGGGAAGAAGGTTATCCAGCTTACTTGGCTACAAGATTATCTGAATTTTATGAAAGAAGTGGAAGAGTTATGCCATTCGGCACAGACTCTGAAGGTTCAGTTACGGTAATTGGCGCAGTAAGCCCTCCTGGCGGGGATTTTTCTGAGCCAGTCACACAAAACACCTTAAGAGTTGCAAAAACCTTCTGGGCTCTTGATGCTGATTTGGCTAAGAAAAGGCACTTCCCGTCAATCAACTGGCTGACTTCATATTCATTATACCTACAGACGCTAAGGCCATGGTATGCTGATAATGTAAAGTCAGATTGGTATGATCTTGTTTCAGCCTTAATGAAAAAACTTCAGCAGGAAGAAAAACTGCTTGAGATTGTGCAGCTAGTTGGTTCTGACGCGCTTCCTGAAAAAGAGCAGCTCGACCTTGAAACTGCAAGATTAATAAGGGAATTCGTGCTTCAACAGAATGCTTTCCATGATGTTGATACATATTGTGAACTTGAGAAATCATATAAGCTTATGAAAATAGTAGCACATTTTGAAGAATTAGGAAAATCCGCTCTTGAAAATGGAGCCAGCATCAAAGCAATCCTGAACACTAAAGCAAAAGAGAAAATTGCTAATTTAAAGTTCGAAAAGGATTATGATAAACTTTTAGATGAAATCGAAAAAGAGATGGATAAGGAATTCAAAGGTTTACAATAAAGGTGATAATAATGAAAGAATACAAAACAATAACTAGAGTTGCAGGACCTCTCATCTTCCTTGAAAAGACTGACAAAGTGGCTTATGGAGATCTTGTAAGAATCAGACTTTCAGATGGGTCAATAAAAAATGGGCAAGTTCTTGATACTTCGACAGATATGGTAGTTGTCCAGGTCTTCGAAGGAACCAGCAAGGTCGGCCAGGATGCTTCAGTGAAATTCTTAGGAGAAAACCTTAAGCTTAACTGCTCAAAGGAAATGCTTGGCAGGATTATGAATGGCGCAGGAAAACCTATTGACGATGGCCCTGAAATAATCCCTGATCAGCGTCTTGATATTGAAGGTGCTTCAATAAATCCTTACTCCAGGACTAACCCTTCAGATTTCATTCAAACAGGAATTTCAACTATTGATGCAACCAACACACTTGTCAGAGGACAAAAACTGCCAATCTTTTCAGGTTCAGGTCTTCCTCATAACGAAATTGCTCTTCAGATTGCAAGGCAGGCAAAGGTTGTTGGTAAGGATTCCAATTTCGCGATTGTTTTCGCTGCTATGGGTATAACCAATGAAGAAGCGCAATACTTTATGAAAGATTTCGAGCAGACAGGTGCGCTTGAAAGGTCAGTAGTATTCCTTAACTTAGCATCAGACCCGGCAATTGAAAGGATTGTCACACCTAAAATGGCGCTTACAGCAGCAGAATACATGGCATATGAGCATGACATGCATGTCCTTGTAATTCTTACAGATATGACTAATTATTGTGAAAGTTTAAGAGAGATTGGTGCTGCGCGTGAAGAGATACCTGGAAGAAGAGGTTACCCTGGATACATGTATACAAATCTTGCAAGTATCTATGAAAGAGCTGGTATGATTAAGGGTAAAGAAGGCTCTATAACACAATTACCAATTCTAACAATGATTGGTGATGACATTACACACCCTATCCCTGACCTGACAGGTTACATTACTGAAGGGCAGATTGTACTTAGCAGAGAACTTCATAGAAATGGTATATACCCGCCTGTTGATGTTTTGCCATCACTTTCAAGGCTTATGAATGCGGGTATAGGTCCGGAAAATACAAGAGAAGACCATAAAAACGTCTCAGATCAGCTTTACGCAAACTATGCTTCAGGAAGAGACTTAAGAGGTCTTGTTGCAATCGTTGGTGAAGAATCTCTTAGTGATAGAGATAAAAGGCTTCTTGATTTCGCTCAAACCTTTGAAAACAGATTTGTCCAGCAGGATAAAACAGAAGACAGAAGCATAAGTGATACTCTTGAACTGGGCTGGGAACTTTTTAAAGCAATACCAAAAGATGAGCTCACAAGAATCAGTCCTAAACTAAAGGATAAATATTACAAGGCTAAAGAATAATTAACCAAGAAAAGAAAGGAATATAAAATGAGAAACGCAGAAATAGAAAAGCTAATAATTGCAAATACAGATTATCTTACGCAAAACTCTGAAACATTCAAAAGTATAGCTAATGGTCAAGAACCCAGTGTTACTGCAGTATTTTGCGCAGATTCAAGACAACCTCAGAATCTTTTAGGTAATGATAATCTTAATTACATATTTGCTGTTAAAAACATTGGCAATAGAGTTTACAGCGATAATTCCGGAATTCTTGGAGATGTTGCTTATCCCATTGAACATCTTAACACGCCCTTAGCTATAATAGTGGGCCATAGTGATTGTGGTGCAGTAAAGGCCGCTTTAGGAGATTATTCAAAAGAAAGTAAAGGAATTGTTTCCGCACTTGATGATTTGAGAACCGGGCTAAAACAAAATTTTGGAAAAGATTACAGTATTAATCAACATTGTCAATCAAATATTGACTATCAGGTTGATAAACTTTTAAGCTCCTACAAAGAAAAGATTGATAATGGCTCATTAACAGTTGTTGGATTGTATGTAGATTTAAAAAAAGCTCAAGGTAATATTGTAAACATTAATGGCTTAACTGATAAGAGCCAGCTTAAAAACACAGAATATACAAATCTAGGAAAATATTTTGAAAGGATTTAAAATGGCAGATGTAAAACCAACAAGGTCTGAATTATTAAGTTTGAAGAACAAGATCAAGCTAGCTAAAAATGGTCATAGCCTGCTCAAGAAAAAAAGAGATGGTATGATCATGGAATTCTTTGAAATAATGAAAGAAGCAAAAACACTCAGAGAAGAAATGGTTACTGCATATAAAAAGGCTATAAATAAGATGAACATAGCAAGGACAACTGAATCAGAATTATATCTTAAAAGTCTTGCGCTTGCTATAACCAATTCACCGAAACTCGAAACTAGTTCAAAAAATGTGATGGGCCTTAGAGTCCCAAAAATGGAAAAAACAAGAGAAGTAAAAAAAGAATTCGGCGCGAGAGGTTATGGTATTCTTACAGGAAGTGGAGCGATTGATGAGGCAGCCCACCAATATGAAGAAGTAATTGATAAAGCAATTAAAGTAGCAGAGATAGAAACAACAATGAAAAAGTTGCTTTCTGAGATTGAAAAGACCAAAAGGAGAGTAAATGCTCTTGAATTCGCTATAATCCCAAGAATGGAAAAAGACAAAAATTTCATATCATTAAGGCTTGAAGAAATGGAAAGGGAAAACATAATCAGCCTTAAGCATATAAAAAACAAAAAGAAATAAAATTTTTTGTTTGTTTTATTTTTTAAAAATAACCTTGTCGATTTCTTCGAAAAATTTTTAGGTTAATTAAACTATTAGAAAATAGAAGTAGTGGCTTTCCGCAAAATGCTTAATGGGCAAGAAGTTCATAACCGAAAACTAATACTAAAATGCCAAATAAAAAAAGACTAACTTTAAAATGAGATATAATTATTTGGGTTCAGCTATAATAGTATTACTATGGCTTTCTCTATTTTTTGGAGTATTTTATAAAGGTTCGATAAATGTAGGTATATGGGGAAAATGGCAAGGCTTAGAAATTTTGTTTCCTCTTATTATATCTTTTTTCATCTCATCACTCATAATCGTGCCCCTTTATTTAATCACAAGATTTTTACTCAAAAAATGAAATCAAAGAATAGGAAACTATCACTTTTTCTTCTTTCTAAGACAAACACCAAAATATACAACTTCTTGTGAGAGTTTTCCAGACTCCTCATCCTGCTTTACTAACACCCATTTATGCCGCAACGACCATAATTTAATTGTTTTATCTCAAGAGTAGTAAAATTTTAGAAAGATTTAAATATACTTTTTTCTACCCCTCTACTTGGTGGTGGTTAGTTATGTTTAAGCAAATACTAGTAGTTCCTGTATTCACAATACTTTTTTTGGGTTTTGCAACCCAGTTGATGGATGTTGCTGAAAGCGCATCAGAAAAGACTATTGATTTTACATATGATATGCAAAATGCGATTGACTGCGCTACAAGAGGCGTAGATATAAGGGAATGCAGTCCAGGAATCTATGAGCATAGTTTCAAAAAAGAAATTCAACAGACAAAGGAATTAAATGATGAATTTTTAAAAGATATAAGAGAAAGGGCTGCAAAACACAACATGACAATTGAACAAAAGGATGATATATTAGTAATACACTAGATAAAAAAATTATTTTTCTTTATCTAATTCTTCATGAATTTTTTTGAGCGAATCAAGATTTTCTTTAGCCTCTTGTTTATTGTCAGATTCAGAAGCTTTCTTACTTGTCTTATGAATACTTGAATTGCCTATTTTATATTCAGGATTGAGTTGCACACCATCAGGGAGTACGGCCTTTTCTTTGGCTTGAGTCCTAAGATAATCAATAGAATCTGAAT
This sequence comes from Nanobdellota archaeon, assembly GCA_051819785.1. Classification (GTDB taxonomy): domain Archaea; phylum Nanobdellota; class Nanobdellia; order Woesearchaeales; family DSVV01; genus CAZBGG01. Next base: position 23,010 of record JBNJGV010000013.1, read on the forward strand.
TTTCAGGAGAAGTGTCTTTTTTCAAGCGTTGAATCTGCTTTTCAACATTACGGAATTTTCGTGACCATTTTGTTTTTCTATACCAACTTAAATAGACTAATCCCACTACTGCTGAGAGTACAACAAAAATTCCAAAAATTTCTATATATTTGGTTTTTGTCAATATCCATTCTTCTTTCACAAAATTTTCAAGAATAAGTGTTTTCAAAACAGTATTATCTTTTACCCCAAATATCTGAGGTAGTGAATTCAAAACCTTATTCGCATCAGTGACATACGAAACTTTCCACTCTTCACCAGCATTCAATTCAGGCACTAGCCATAACCCTTTCTCTTCAGGAGCCTTTGTAATCTCACGAAAAGCATTGGGTGCTTCAAGAAATTCTTTAACATACATATCTTTTATTTTGGTCTCTCCTACATTTTGGATAGTTATTTCAACCACAAACTCATCGTTTACTGAAGACCTGACTTTCTTTTGCACATATAGCCTTTTTTCAGGTATATATTTTCTCACAAAAGGAGTCCTTTTAGAACGTATAACCTTATCCTCATAATATACATCAGTAGGCTCAAAATAGTCAACACCAAGCATATCTTCATCTTCGTATCTTAATTTATATTCAATAATTGAAGAACTGTCAGGGTTTATTGGTTTTCGCCATGACAATTTATTTCCATCCCGAGTGGCATTAGAAATTAATTCAAAACCCGTAGGTATAAAATCATGCACACTTACATTTCTGTTAATAGGCGCAAAATTACTAATCTTTATATCAACATCAACAACATCGCCAGTATTAAGATGGGTGTCAGAGTATTTCTTGCTGACATACATCATATGCTCCAAAAAGTCACTCATGTTCTGGAGTTTCTCCATTTTGTCAAAGGTTTTGTTTTCAGGCGATAATAAGTCCTCTTGGTCAAATCTTGAAACATTATGGTTACCTGATAAGTTCACATCAAGCTTTGTTCCTATGTCTGTATTAAGCCAATATACTTCGCTCCCGCTTACATTATAATCGATTATATCTTTTAACCACTCAGAGCGAGGTTCCAATGTAAGATATGGCTTATCTTTTGGGTAAACCCACCTATCGATTATAAACTCATCTTCAAGTGTTTGATTAGGAGTCTTTAAAACCTTTATTGATGAGACATTATATGAGGTATCACTGGGATTTTCAAGCTTAACAGTTATAAGCCTTCTATTTTTAACACCCTTCATCTTGGAATTATTTATAGTAACCTTCTCTACCTCTGACTTTTTGATTTTTGAAATCAGCATAGGCTGAAGAGAAGCCCCATTTACAATCAAGCCAGACCTTAAGACACTTCTATTCTTATTCATAGGAAGCTTAGGAGTAACTCCCCTTATCTGATAATCAATTATTTTTGTTTCACGTTCTTTTAGCCTATTAAATTTAAGTTCTCCCGGACCTATATTTTTAGTTTTCCCCTGTTCAAAAATCGTAAGCGAGCCCAGGTCAAATGGTATGATCACGTTATAAAGAGTAGAATTATGCGGGTTCGTAGCCGTTATTGTCCCGTTAACCTGGACAACATAATATTCCTCATAATAGCTTACGACCTTTCCGCGCTCAGATACATGCAGCTCCATACCAGCATAGCAAGTAAGTGAAAGTATCGCAAAAAAAAACATTACAAAACCTAAGAAACGCATTTGTTCCCTCCTATTTCAATTTTCTATGGAAGAGATATGACAGCACTAAAGTAATAGTTATTATTACTCCCCAAAAAAGATTGACTGCTTTCATACCCACTCTTGGAAGAGGAATAATTGAATATTCAATGGCCATGGGTTTTTTTCCTTCCCAATTCACAGAATTCACTTTATCATCATTCACTGTTTTTTTGCTTACCTGGGCATCAGGCGCATGGGTTATATGGTATTTTTCTGGAACAATTATCTCGTTGCTGCTGTCCTTAATAGGAATAGTTGTTTCCTCTACTGGCACAACCAATTCATAAAACAACAAACCGCTTGGCTCAAACTCAATATCATAATCCATAAAAATTTTATAGCTGAATTTGGGAAGCACAGGCTCCCAAATGCTTATTACTAAATCGGTTTCCCTGTCACCGGTAATCTTTCTGGAGTTCATATCCATATCATAATCATTATATACCTCAAAATTACGAATACTTGAGGCCACTTTTTTATTGCCTTCCATTTCGTGAATCTTGAAATGAAGCTCTCCAGGAATAATAGGATTACCTCCTACGTTCCTTAAAGTAAGTTCTCTATGGATATGAAGATGATCGTCTTGCAGAGTAGTCTGTGTACTATAATCACTAAACACAACTACTTCAGCTAAAGACATCTGAATAAACAACATAAACAATGTTACATAAATCAAAAACTTAAAGTTCATTGTACTAATAAATACCCCCCCTTTTTTTATAAAGAGTTAATTTGATCTCATCTACTTTTCTCGATTATTCTCATGTGTTGAATCAATTTTTTTATTAATCCTGTTGGTCATAACAACATTCGTGACATTTAAAGCTATTAGAAAAGCCACTATTCCCACATAAATAGCTTCTCTTGAATGTGACTGTAAGCCACTTATCACAGAGATTACAGGTGAAGCTGAAGCGCCCTCTACTTTAAGTGGGTCTAATCCAACAATGTATAACTCTGAAACCTTATAATCCCCAGTACCATTAACAAAATATGTCACATTCCATGAATAATTGCCCTTTGAAGCAGCATTAGGACCATTTTTCGGGCCCAATGATGAGTTCATTGTTCCTTTCCAAGGAATATTCCACCTATATGATTTTCCATAACGCATTGAATCAGGAGTTCCTACAGTTATATTCCTAAGTTTGCTTGTTTTGGTAAAGTTATATGCATCGAATTCATCAGGGACATAATCATATACTGTAACATATTCATTTTCAGGCGTCCAGCCATTCCCTATATTCTCAGCATAAGTATATACTTTATAGCGGCCTTCTCCGACACTAGTAATATTCTTATTAACCTGAAGCCAATATCCATGTATTACGTAAATATATTTTAAATAAACATCCTCACCGCTTACTGTCCTCGAATAATTCATTAACTGAGCGTAGTCATTGGTAATTAGCCACTCTGGCTTCATCCAGACAATTGGTGGAGGATTAGAAGTATTTGACCCATCAGTATAATTAAATCTCCAATGATCTTTCGTCGAGTCAATCTCTGTACTCCACTTTCTGTCTGTTGAATAATTTACCTCTTTAAGAGGAGAACCGGAATTCTCATAGGTTATATTAAGGCCAGTGTAGTTATTAGGATTCATATTATGAGTTACCCATAAGGATACCTTGTTTAGCTCATAACTTGCATTTATAGGAACAAGTGCCTCAGGCCTTATTTCCCATGTAACATTATGATTATCTTCATTATCTGATGGCTTGTAAATCCTTTTTTCAAATGATTTGTTCAGCTTCGCAGAAGCATTTATATCAATAATTGTCAGGTTTGACATAAGGAAAGGCGCATTATAACTTATGTTTTCTAACAACGCAAGATATGTAGCTGTAAAAGGGACTGAGTAAGGAGCTCTTACTACGTAACTTATGTTGTGATTCTCATTTGGAGCAAGTTCACCGCCATTAGGAGCCCACCACCATTCTCTATTTGAAGTACCATTGCCTTCTACATTATTCCAATCACCTGATTTCAAGAGCTTCTCAAGCGAGAAATTAAAGCTTGTAGTATTCCATTCAACGCTTTGCGCACTTATGGTAATATTTACATTTGTTACATTCTCACCCAAATAAAGATTATTTCTGGCTTCTTGCGTAACTGTCCAATTGTAGCCAGCCAAGACTTTTCTGTTAATATTTGGATACGCGGAGGAATTGCTTGTATAATTAGTTACTAAATCAACAGGTGGTTCTGTATTTTCACCACATGTGACATTATACTTGTAAGTGCTATAGTTTCCAGCCCGTAATTCAGGTATATGAATTATAACAGGGCTTTCATAAAATTCAATTATCTTTGTTGTCACACTACTCACATTAAGCGTGTTTGCTTCAATTGCATCCCCCAGGATGGTTAAATTACCATAATCCTTTTTGCCAGTTACAAGAGCCTGATCAACATCTATTGTTTTTGGTAGACCTGAGCTGATATCCACTCCAAGAGAAATAGAAATCAAATCTGCTTCACTACTTAGATTGAAGTTAAAGTGTGTTGAGTTCACCCACGCATAATCAGTACTACCATCATTATCCATATCAATAGGCATAGTATAATTGTTGTGTGAATCACCTATATCCTTTTCAACGGTCAAATTCTGGAAAGAGCCCCCAGAGAACATTGAGCCGTCCCTGCCATCTACCCACACAAAATCAGTAATCATCCTTTCAATATTTTTAAAACTTACATAAGTATCGAAAACAGTTTCATCACTAGGATTTGTTATGTTCATGGTACCATGAATCTCGCAAAAAGTATTCTCTTCGACCAAATCAAAATCTTTTGCGTAAGTAATATTGTTATAAACCACTTCATCCATTGATATATTAACCCGAGTATCTAACCCATAAACAGAAAAAACACTCACAAATAGGACAAACACTGTAAAAAATAATAGCCTCCCTCTCATCATATCTCCTCTTTTAAAATCCACTATATTTTATTAGTTTTAACTTAATTTATTAGTATTTAAATATTTTGCTTTTTTACCAAATAAGTCACTATGAATTTCTATAAAAATCTGCTGCATTTTCAGGAGATACCGGGTTAATTACTGCGCCGGTTGCAAATTCAAATCCAGCCCATTTTGCAAGGCGAGGCGCTAGAACAATATGAAAATGCATATTTTTTGTGCCCTCCTGAAGAAAAAGATTGTATGAAGCATTTAATTTTTTGAGTTTTGTGAGCAAATTATTAATGTTTTCTGCCAAGCTTTTCAGTTCAGCCTTTTTTAGCTGGTTGATAGAGATAACATGACGTTTAGGAAAAATCCACGCTTCAAAAGGAAAACGTGAAGCATATGGTGTAAAAGACATCATAAATTCATCATCCCTAACAACCCTTAATGAATTTTTTTCCTTATCAAGAACATTGCAATAAGGACAATCATCTTCACTTAGTTTTTCTTTATGAATAATTTCAACAGGAGGAATGTTGCTTGCAATAATCTGTGTATGGCTATGTCTTAAGCTTGCACCTGCAGCATCCCCATGGTTTTTAAATACCGAAACATAATTAATATTTTCCAGTTTATTCAATTCTACAATTCTTGATTGATATAACTCGAGAAGCTTTTGTGTTCTATCAACACTAAAATCCCATAATTGTTCATTATGATTAGGCGTTTCGACAATTATCTCATGCTTACCTACAGCATCTGAAAATGTAAAGATTTCATTGTCAGTTCTTATTTCAGGGTTTCCCTGACTTGAGACCGCTGGAAATTTGTTTTCAAAAACTCTCATTTCCCATTTATCTTTGTTTGGAAATCTTATAATCTCCTCAGGAGTTTCATGCTCATGGCCAGGACAGAAAAAACATTTCTTATCATCTTGGGACTCATCCTGAGTTTTAAATTGGGAAGGCCTTTTCGATCTATCTGTTGCAACTGCGACGTATCTATCCAAAAAATAATCTTTTCTAAGTTCAACCATTTTTATTTTAACGCCTTATTATGCGCATTAATATAATTTTGTATAAGCAATTTCCAGTCAGCAAGCTCAGCAAGCTTTTTGGCTTCCATCTTTTGCTCAACCCTCTGCTTTCTTTTTAAGCAAGAATAATTGTACAACACATCTGAGAGCTGCCCAACAGTTTCCTCATATTTTTTATTCAGCCTTTCAATAACATAAATCCCGTTTTGTTCATCTTTGCCCTCTTTTTCTTGTATGAACCTTCCAAATCCAGCCAAATCAGTAGTTATAGATGGAACTCCCAAGCCGGCACTTTCAAGAGGTGTATAACCCCATGGTTCGTAATAACTGGGGAACACTCCCAGATGGCAAGCCTGTATTGCCTTATAATACTTAAGCTCAAGCAATCTATCAAAACCATCAAGATATACCGGGTAAAAAATAACCTTTACCTTGTCTTCTTCAGAATTATTAAGGCCTGCATCTTTGAAAGCATTAAGGATTGCATCATTTTGTTCATCATCAAGTTTATGTGTACAGAGAAGAGGCTGGTTCCCCCCTACAAATTTATTCCTGAAAGAGTTTATATCCTGAGTACTTTCCTCATCAAACAATTTCATACAATCAAGATCTTCCCCACCAATAATACTTCTCATAACTTTCTGCTTAATCGAGGGTAAAGATTTCTGGACAAATTCATCAACCTGGTCGAATTGTTCTTTATTTTCCAAAAGATTAGTATGAATGCCTTTTACTCCGCTAGGAATCCAGAAAAATGCGATTATATTTTTTTTAGATTCTTCTTTTTTAAGCCTATCATTTAATTTTCCCAGGCTATCAATAAACAAATCAATGCCCTTGTTTTTATATTCATACCTTCCAACAATAAAATAGAAAAGGCTCTGTTCCAAGTCAAATTTGTAATGTGGGAAAAAATAAAGAGAAGAGAATTCTCTGGCCTTGTCCCTATGTTGCCTGTGCATAATTGATGATTCCTCGAAAGTCGGGAATCTTTCTATATCAAGGCCATTTAAAAGCAAAACATCTGCTTTTTTACCCAGTATTTTTTCTGCCTCAAGGGCTGTAATTTCACTTACTGTAGTAAATACATTAGCAGAGTGAGCGCATGCCTTCTCAGTCGTAAATTTATCAAGAACACCAAGGCCACAAGCCACTTCTCTTGGGTCTATATCCTCCAGCATATTATAAAGGTCATAACCAGAACCAGCCATAGAGCGGCCAAGCATAGTCGCATGTGTAGTAAACACAGTCTTAATTGCAGGAGTCTCTTTTAAGAATAATAAAGCAAGCCCGGCCATCCATTCATGAAAATGACTAACTATTTTGCCTGAAATCTTTTCAGAAATCTTTTCCAGTAAAACACTAACAGCACAGCTCCATAGCATAGGCTCATCGTAATCCCAACCGGAATTGTGAGTCTCCACTTTATAATTTTCCCAAAGCCATTTGCGTAAATTGCCAACCTTGTCCTTGAATGCTTTAAAATCGATTAATATTACATTTGGCTTGCCTTTAGCAGACCATTTACCGAAGAAAACATGAATTCCTTTTTTTTCAAGCTCGTCCATTACTTGTTTTAGCCAAGAAGGGGGAACTGATTGTTCAGCTTCAAATTTTGCATTATCATTAGTTAAGGGGCCTATCAGAAAATAATTATCATACTTTTCACTCATAATAGCCGCTTTTGATTTAACAACGGTATAAATTCCCCCAACTTTGTTGCAGACCTCCCAGGAGGCTTCAAACAAATAATCCGCTTTAGGTGTAACTTCTGCCATAAATAGATAAGCCAATTTTGGTATTTAAAAAACTTTAACACCACTTATTAGTAATATTAGCTCTTTTGTCTAAAATAAAGCTAAGATTCATCATTTATCATCCAATTACCCAACTAAACAAACCATATCATGTCAAAAAAAAGCTAGCAAATACAGAAAAATTTATTTACTATGCAGTCTAACTAGTTAATATGGACCACATTTCTATTATAAGGATGAGAAAACCTGCAAGCAATGACATAAACGAAGAGCTGCAATGGCTGGGAGCTTCTTTGGGCCTGTTCAATCTAAGAGATAAAGATAAGAGTTGCTTCAGGATATTTATCGAGATGATAAAGAACACAAGCAGAAAGAGCGAGCCTTTGTCAAGTGATGAAATAGCCTACAGGTTGAACCTTACAAGAGGGACAGTTATTCACCACATAAATAAATTAATAAGCGCAGGGATTGTAGAAAAAGAAGGCTCAAGAGGTTATATTCTAAGGACTGATAATATATCCGAGCTTATTGATGAGATTGAACAAGATATGAAAAGAACATACGACAACATCAGGAAAATAGCAAAACAAATTGACATAAAACTACAAAGATGATTTTTTTGGAGCAATGAAAGACTCAATGTTTTAAAGTAGCTTTTATTTTCTTGTTTGTTTTATATGCATATATATACATATTCTATTTTCTGCTTTATCTGTAACATTATGAACAAATTGCGCAATATCCTAAGTATCTTGAGTAAAAGCAATGGTTTCAGAAGAAACCCAATATCACTCCTTCTATAATCCTCAGAATTACAGCAATACTCAAAAACCTTTAAATAACTTCCAACAAATAGCAGTACTCATATTAATTGGAGGTGAAGAAAATGGTTTTCAAAAAAATAATTTCAAGATTAATGATGGGAAAAATTGTGTACAAGGTGAAAACAAAGAAGGACTACAAGACTACCATAGATGACTTGAAAAAAGCAATTGCAAATAATGGCTTTCAGGTCAAGCACATACATGACATAAGAGAGGCTTTTGATAAAAAAGGGCTTAAATATAGTGAAGGCTTTGAGTATAAACTAATACAGTTTTGCAATGCAGAAAAAGCATACAACGCCCTTTCAAAAAGCACAGATGTAGGAATTATGATGCCAAAGACAATCATCGCTTTTAGAAAAAACAATGAGACATACCTGCAGTTCATGAAAATGAAGCCATTTATGGTAAAGTTCATGTTCCCTGAAATAAACCTTGCACCAATGTCTAAAAAAGTTATGGCAACAATGGCAAAGATTGTGCACGAAGCTGCATAAAAATTTAACTAAAGAGAAACTAAAAAAATGCTTAAAGCGCTTTCATTTGTAAAAAAGAGACTTGTCTGGTTCGTTGCGTTGTTCATGCTGCTTGGACTTGCCAATGGGTATTTTTTTGAATCAGGCTATCTTAAGCCATTCATAATCCCGCTTACCATATTGATGGTTTACCCTATGATGGTCAGCATGGACCTGAAATCAATCTTCAATAAATGCAGTTATAAGCTTCAGGCCACAACTCAGACAATCAATTTTTTATTCATACCTCTTTTTGCATTCGGTCTGGGATACATTTTTTTCCCAGACCGGCCTTATATGGCTTTCGGACTTTTATTGATGGCACTCCTTCCAACAAGTGGAATGACAATTTCATGGACAGGCTTTGCAAAAGGTAATACAAAAGTTGCAGTGAAGATGACAATAATCGGCCTATTTGCAGGAATCCTATTGACACCATTTTACGGATATATCCTTATGGGGAAAGTTATCTCAATTCCACTATTAAAAACAATAAAACAGATAGGGTTGGTTGTATTCATCCCATTGATATTTGGAGCGCTGACACAGGTCATCCTTAAAAAATGGGCAGGAGAAGCCAGATTCAACAAAGACATAAAACCAAAATTTCCTGAAATTTCACTGTTGGGCGTGATTGGAATAATCTTTGTTGCAATGTCATTAAAATCAAAAACAATCATTCAAAATCCTGCAATACTAGTAAAGTTGTTGATTCCTATATTAATATTCTATGCAATCAATTATACGCTTACAACATTTATAGGCAAGAAGTTTTTCAAAAGAGAAGATGCAGTTGCTCTTGTATATGGGAGTGTAATGAGAAATCTCTCAATTGCCCTGGCAATAGCAGTGACTATTTTTGACACGCACGGAACAGAGATGGCAATGCTTATATCTCTTGCTTACATAATCCAGATAAAGTCTGCTGCGTTTTACATGAAAGCTGCTGATAAGTTTTTTGGAACTTCAAAAGAAAAAGTTAGAAACATAATGCAAGAAGGGATATTTTCTCTTCCTGATTCAAAAACACTCAAAGATGGCATCAAGATTCTTGATGAAGAGCATATCCATAGCATCGCAATCCTCTCAAAAAATAAACCAATTGGAATGCTTACACCTGAAATCGTAATAAATTCTTTGGCAGAGAACAAGGCATTAGAAACAGAACTAAAACAGATAAAACTTGAACAGATTTCAAAGTGCACCGAAAAGAGCCCAGTTGAAAAAGCTATAAATAAGATGAGAGACAACCATAATTATAAGCTCCTGATAACTGATGAGAAGGGGAATATGACTGGTATTTTAACCCAGGCAGATATAATCGCAGAATTAGCTGAAAAATAATTTGATTAAGAGGTTAATAAGATGATAGATTTTGCATGCAAAAGATTCAATCTTGAAGAGATTATCAAGTGCGCTCTTAGCCTGACCAGGGGCGAGTGCAAGGTTTTCAGGTTTTTTTTTGAAAATCCTACTCAAATTTTCACAACAGATAATATTTCTCAGGCGCTTAGTCTTAATCTTACAACTGTCCAAAAGGCTGTAAAAAAACTTACAGAAAAAGATATATTGGTAAGGCATCAGCAAAACCTTGAGAATGGAGGGTATATCTACACCTATGAAACTAGCCCAAAAGACAAGATAAGAAGAATTCTTAAAGATATTATAAAAAATTGGGCAAAAGAAGTCGGTAAAGAAATCGATAAATGGTGA